>NZ_DAMAGB010000068.1:0-25514 GCF_031995485.1 Janthinobacterium sp. | reverse complement strand
CTCTTCCAAGACGTCGACCAGGCGGTCGTAGCAGGCCGACGGTTTCATGCGCCCTTCCTCGTCGAACTCCTGCCAGGCCTTGGCCACCGACGACTGGTTCGGGATCGTCACCATGCGCATCCAGCGGCCCAGCACGCGCAGGCCGTTGACGGCATTGAACGACTGGGAGCCGCCCGATACCTGCATCACGGCCAGCGTCCTGCCCTGGGCCGGGCGCACGCTGCCCAGCTCCAGCGGCAGCCAGTCGATCTGCGACTTGAACACGCCCGTCACGGCACCATGGCGCTCGGGGCTGCACCATACCTGCCCTTCCGACCACAGCGACAGCGCGCGCAGCTCCTGCACTTTCGGGTGATCGTCGCCGACGCTGTCGACCATCGGCAGGCCATGCGGATCGAACACGCGCGTGTCGGCGCCGAGGTGCCTGAGCAGCCGTTCCGCCTCCAGCACCAGCAGCCTGCTGTACGAACGTTCGCGCAGCGAGCCATACAGCAGCAGGATGCGCGGCGCATGCCTGATCGCTGCCGGCGCCAGCTTGTCCGGCGTCGGCATGTCGAGATGTGCCGCGCTCAGATTGGGCAGATCGACCGGCTCAGTCATGCTGCAGCACCGGCTGTCCGTCTTCCCTGGTGTATGGCGCCAGCTGCGGCAGCGGCAGGATGGCGAGCACCACCGCCGACGGCCGGCACAGGCGCACGCCCAGCGGCGTGACGACAAACGGCCGGTTGATCAGGATCGGATGCGCCAGCATGGCGTCCAGCAGTTCCCCGTCGGTTTTGCTCATGTCATCGAGGCCCAGCTCCAGATACGGCGTACCCTTCTCGCGCAGCGCGGCGCGCACGGACAGGCCGGCGCGCGCGATCAGCCCGGTCAGCGCATCGCGGCCTGGCGGCTGCGTCAGGCAGTCGACGATGTGCGGTTCGACGCCGGTATTGCGTATCAGCGCCAGCGTGTTGCGCGAAGTGCCGCAATCGGGGTTGTGGTAGATGGTGATGTCCATGCAAGTCCTTTCAATTCGGTTCAGTTCAGGCGCAGCGCCAGCGCCGCAAGGGTCAGCAGCAGTACCGGCGCGGTCAGCACGATGCCGACGCGGAAGTAGTAGCCCCAGGAGATATGGATATTCTTGGCGTCAAGCACATGCAGCCACAGCAAGGTGGCCAGGCTGCCGATCGGCGTGATCTTCGGCCCCAGGTCGCTGCCGATCACATTCGCATAGATCATCGCTTCGCGCACGGCGCCTTGTGCCGTGGCGGGGTCGATGGCCAGCGCGCCGATCAGCACCGTTGGCAGGTTGTTCATCACCGACGACAGCAGCGCCGTCAGCAGGCCCGTGCCCATGGCCGCGCCCCAGACGCCATATTGCGCGCACTGATTGAGGATGCCGGTCAGGTAGCCGGTCAGGCCCGCATTGCGCAGGCCATACACCACCATGTACATGCCCAGCGAAAAAATCACGATCTGCCACGGCGCTTCGCGCAAGACGGTGCGCGTCGAAATCACGCTGCCGCGCGCAGCCACCACCAGCAGCACGCAGGCGCCAGCGGCTGCCACGGCGCTGATCGGCACGCCGGCCGGCTCCAGCCAGAAAAAGCCGGCCAGCAGCAGCGCCAGCACCAGCCAGCCCGCCTTGAAGGTGGCGCTGTCGCGAATCGCGGTGACGGGTTGATCCAGCTGCGCAAGTTCGTAATCGCGCGGGATATCCTGGCGAAAAAAGCATAGCAGCACCAGCAGGCTGGCCAGCACCGCCACGATATTCACCGGCGCCATCACGGCAGCATAGCGGGCAAAACCGATCTTGAAATAATCGGCCGAGACGATATTGACCAGGTTCGACACCACCAGCGGCAGGCTGGCCGTGTCGGCGATAAAGCCGGCCGCCATCACGAAGGCCAGCGTCGAGCGGGCATTGAATTTCAGCGCGCGCAGCATGGCGATCACGATGGGGGTCAGGATCAGCGCCGCGCCATCGTTGGCAAAGATGGCCGAGACCACCGCCCCCAGCAGCACCAGCAGCACGAACAGCCTGCGCCCGCTGCCGCCGCCCCAGCGCGCCACATGCAGCGCCGCCCACTCGAAAAAACCGGCCTGGTCCAGCAGCAGGCTGATAATGATGATGGCGACAAAGGTGCCGGTGGCGTTCCACACGATATGCCAGACGACGGGGATATCGGCCGGCACGATCACGCCGGCGGCCAGCGCGGCGACGGCGCCCAGGCAGGCGCTCCAGCCGATGCCCAGCCCGCGCGGTTGCCAGATGACGAGAATCAGGGTGACGGCAAAGATGGCAAACGCGGTCAGCATGCGGCGCCACCGCAGCAATTCTCCGTCAGGAAGCCGATCAGCGCATTCATGCTGCCGATCTGCGCCGCATAGATGATGAAGCGCCCTTCCTGGCGCGCCACGACCAGCTCGGCGTGCGCCAGCTCCTTCAGATGAAACGACAGCGAAGATGGGGCAATGCCCAGCTGTTCGGCGATCCTGCTGGCGGCCAGGCCGTCGGGGCCGGCCTGCACCAGCAGCCGGAAGATGGCCAGGCGCGATTCCTGGGCCAGGGCCGACAGCGCGGCCAGGGCGGATTGGGTTTGCATGAGGGATTTGCCATATTGATTCGATGCTTCAATAATAGTCGAACTATAGAATCGAAGCAATCAACTGCTGCATGCTGGCTCCATTTAACCCAATCGCGGACATGGTCGGGTCGGACCCTCAGGGTCCGACCGCGGATTTTTTTCTGGGATGAAAGCAATCGCCAACCCCAGGCATCAAACTATCGGGCTACCTGATCGCGATCGCCAGATCCACCAGTCCGACCTGCCCGTTACCCACCAGCGAAACGGCCGCATTGCTGCCGCTCAGCGCCGCGGCACCGGTCGTAAGGTCGATGCGATACAGCGAACTTGGTCCCGCAGGCACCGTGCGCAGGGCCGCCAGCGCCAGGCCGTTGGCGCCGCCGGCGATATCGAAGCCCACGTCGCCAGCGGCGGCCACGCCCAGGCTGCCGACATTGACCAGGTTCCCGTCGTTCGGCGGATTTTGCAGCGCCAGGCTGGCGGTGGCGATGTCGATGTCGTACAGCGCCGTGGTGGCGGTACCGGCATAGCTGTTGGTGTAGGAGGCGCCTGTCACGGCGGGAACGGTACCGCCCGCGCGGTTGACGGCGCTGTCGGTGGTGGTGGCGCCCGTGTCGACATTGATGCGCAGGCTCTGGCCGGTGTTGCCGATCACGCGCAGGCGGTCGGCCACCGGGTTGAAATCGACGGCAAACGAGGCGCCGGCAATCACGGTGTAGGGTGCGGAGGTGTCGGCGCTATCGGCCGACAGCGTGGCCTTGACGGTGACCGCGCCGCTGGCCGGGTCGATGGTGACGATGCGCCCTGCCGAGGAAATACCATACAGCAGGCCGTCCTTCGGCCGGATATCAAAGCCCAGCAGGCGCTCGCCGCCGGCCAGCCCGGTCACGGCCACGTTGGCGTCCAGCGTGTTCGGCGTGGCGGTCTTGAAGGTGACGATGCGGCTGTCGTCGGTCAGGCCATAGGCGAGCGGCGCGGCCGGCGCTTTCAGGGCGATGCCGCGCAGTTCTTCGGTCACGCTGATGGCGGCCACCAGCGTGGCAGGGGCCGTGGCGGCGGCCAGGTTGAGCGTGTACAGATTGCGCACGCCGCCCACCGTCATCACGGCGTAGCCGGTATTGGTGCGCGCGTCGATATCGAAGCCGGCCACGGCGGTTGCCGTCAGCCCCAGCGCGACCGGGCTGGCCAGGGTGCCGTTGTTGGGCGGATTTTGCGTGTACAGCGTGCCATTGGTGGCGTCGATCGCGAACAGCGTGGTGCTGGCCGTGCCGGCAAAGCTGTTGGTGTAGGCGGCGGCCGTAATCGCCGTATTGGCCGCGCCGCCGTTGATATTGCCGTCGGTGGTGGTGGCGCCCGTATCGACATTGATGCGCAGGCTCTGGCCCGTGTTGCTGACGATGCGCAGGCGGTCGGCAACCGGATTGAAGTCCACGCCAAAGCTTGTTCCGGCCAGCGCCGTGTAGGGCGCGCTGGTGTCGGCGCTGTCCGCCGCCAGCGTTGATTTCAGGGTAGCCGCGCCGGTCGTGCCATTGATGGTGTAGATGCGGCCCGTGCTGCCTACCCCGTACAGCTGGCCGTCCGCCGGGCGGTAGTCGATGCCCATCAGGTTTTCGCCCGACTGCAGCCCCGTCACCGTGGCCGTGGTGCGGATGGTGGCCGGCGTGGCGCGGTCGAATGACAATAACTTGTTGCTGGCCGTGAGCACGAACACATCGCCGGCCACGGCGGCTGGTGGCGTGGCGACGTCATCGTCGTCGTTATCGCTGCCGCCGCAGGCGGACAGGCTCAGGGCGACGGCGGAAACAAGCAGCAGCCTGGCAAACGGCAGTTGAGGCAGAGTAGGCAGTGAGGGCATGGTCGTGGCTCCTGTAAATGGTTATCGAAGGTACGTTCCGCCTGCAAGCACAGGTGGCGCACCCTGGTACTACCCGCCATGAACGGCTTTGGATGCAGCGGATGCAAAATAATTATTTATTTTTCGACGGTGCCGCAGGTTGCTGCGGCTGCTGTTGCTGCGCCGCTTCGTCGAGCATGTCGCTGCATTGCTTGTCCACCTCCGCCGCAGTGCTGGCATACAGTTCCTTGAGAACCACCTGCAGCTCCTGTTTGAATTCCGGCGTCGCTTCCATCCGCGCATAGACCTCGGGATACCTGGCCACCATTGCGGCCAGCGTGGCCTGGTACAGCGCGGCGCTTTCAGGATGGCGCTCCGAACATACCTGCGTAAAGCCCACCGCCAGCGAATAATAGGGATTCGGTCCGCAATCGCGCACGCCGGGCGGACATTGCTTGAGCGCCAGCGCGCTACTCGTGACCAGCAAGCCGCTGACGGCGGCCATGGCAAGCAAGGCATTCATTTTCATGTGTCGGCTCCGGTTGAACTGCGTGCGCGCCAGCCGTCGCCTGGTTGGCTGACGGCTGGTTCATGACCAGAATGACACCATTTGCAAGAAGCTGGCGCAGCGTACGCAAGGTGGGCGAAGACCGGCCACTGCGCCACGCCATCGCCGACACCGCCGGCACTGCTCCTGGCCGTGCTGCGCGGTCAGCACCTTGAAGCCATGCGCGCCGTGGCGCGCCAGCTGCGCCACCTGGCAGAACTCCCAGTCCAGCTACGCCGGCATCTGCTCGCGCTGGCCGTCCGTGCCTTCATACGGCCGGCGATACCGGCGCCCAGCACCAGCACACAGCGCCCCTTGCCGGAACCGGGCCGCGGCAGCACGGGCGCGGCTGGCGGCGCCGTCACGCCCACTGCCCCCAGGCCCAGGGTAGTCATGGCCGCATGGGCGGCCGCTTAGCCGCTGCTGGCGGCCAGTTGCATCAGAAAATGACGACGCGTCACACTCATTATCACTCCACACAAAGACGGTTGAGCCACGGTCAGGCCATCTTATTGCGGCCATGATTATGTGCAAGCTAATTGTTTTCTATAAGTAGGTACGAATTTTAATCATGATTTTCCGGCTTTTGATATGCGCTAATTTGCGCCGCCCGGGCGTGCCTTGCGGCCCGTCCCCAGCAGCCCTTGCTGGCGCATGCCGCGGATCGCATGGTCGAAGCCCGCCACCAGTTGCGGCGTGGCTGCGGCCTTGTTGAACATCAGGTAGCTTTGGGTAGTTTCGATCGGCGGACCGCTGATTTTGACGCGCCCTGTCGCCTGCAGCTGTTTCAGGATTTCCACGCCGACAGCGCGGCTGCAGACAATGGCATCCATGCGCCCTGCCAGCAGTTTCCTGAAGTTGGCTTCATGGCTGGAGCTGATTTCCAGCTTCTTGAATACGCCCTGCTGGGCGGCGGCATCGAAAATGGCGCCGTATGAGGTGGCGCCGACCACGCCGATGGACGACATGGCCAGCACCCCCAGGTCGCCGCGAAACGCCAGCGTGGAATCCTGGGCGACAAAGATCACATACTCCTGCATCAGTAGCGGCTCGCTGGAAAATACATATTGCGCTTCGCGCTGCGCTGTCTTCTTGACGGTAAACATGGCGACCGCTTCGCCCGATTCCACCTGCCGCAGCGCGCGTGCCAGCGGCAGCAGCTCGATCCTGGCCGGCTGGCCCATGCGGCGCAACGCTTCGGCCACCACCTCGACCATCGGGCCGGCCGGGACGTTGCGCTCGTCGGGATACATAAAGGGAGGATAGACAAAGCCGACCACGCGCAGCGGCGCGGCCACAGGCTCCTGGGCCCAGGCCTGCGGACCAAGCAGGCCGAGGGCGAGGAAAAAAACACGCAGCAAGCTTGCAGGCATGGGCACTCCCTGGCGGCGAAAGACAATCTGTCGCGCGCCATGCCGTTCATGCGCGCATTACTCTTCCAGTCCACCGCCCAAAGCCATGTACAGGGCGATGGCCGACTTGAACTGGTCTCGCCGCAAGTCTAGCAAAGTTTGCTGCGATGCATACGACTGGCGCTGCGCGTCGAGCAGCTCCAGCCGGCTGTCCTGGCCGGCGCCATAGCGCAGCTGCGACAGGCGCCGGCGCTGCTCGGCGCTGGCTGCCACGCGCTGCTGCGCGGCGATCTGCTGCGCATAGGTCTGGCTGCCGGCCAGGCCATCGCGCACTTCGCGAAACGCGCTCTGGATCGCCTGCTCGTACTGCTGCACCGCGATCTCGCGGCGGATCTGCGACAGCCGCAATTCGGCGCGCAGCTGGCCGCCCTGGAATAGCGGCTGCGTGATCTGCGGCGCAAACGACCAGCTGCGCGCGCCGCCGCGGAACAGGTCGCCTACGTCGGAGCTGGCAAAACCGAGCGAGGCGGTCAGCGACAGGCGCGGAAAGAAGGCGGCGCGCGCGGCGCCGATGTCCGCATTGGCCGCCACCAGGCTTTGCTCGGCCTGCAGGATATCGGGCCGGCGCAGCAGCAGGTCCGACGGCACGCCGGCCGGCAGTTGCGTCAGCACGGGCTGTGCATCGAGCGCCAGGCCGGCGGGCAAGCCATCGGGCACGGGCGCGCCCAGCAGCAGCTCCAGCTGGTTGCGCGCCAGCTGGCGCAAGCGCTCGCGCGCCTGCACATCGGCTTCGGCGCTCGCCGCCTGGCCTTCGGCCTGCGCCACATCGAGGCCGCTGCCCTGCCGGGCCGCGTGCAAGCGCTGCGTGAGCACCAGCGCCTGGCGCCAGTCCTGCAACGTCGATTCGGCCAGCTGCAGCTGCTCGACAGCCAGCCGTTCTTCCAGATAGGCGCCGGCCACGGCCGCGACCAGGGCCAGTTGCGCGGCGCGGCGTCCCTGTTCGCTGGCCAGGTACCGGGCAAATGCGGCGTCGGACAAGGAACGCAGGCGGCCGAACAGGTCGATCTCGAAGGCGCCCAGGGCCACGCCGGCCGCAAACTGGTTCTGCACGCCGCCAGCATCGGCCATCGTCTGGCGCGTGCCGCCCGCACTGGCGCCGATGGCGGGCAGGCGCGCCGCGTCCTGGATCCGGTACTGGGCCTGCACCGCCTGTACATTGAGCGCCGCCACGCGCAGGTCGCGATTGCTGGCCAGCGCCAGTGCCACCAGCTGCTGCAGGCGCGGGTCGGGCAGCATCTGGCGCCAGCCCAGGTCGGCAGCGTTGGCATGTTCAGGCGCCTGGCCGGCGTCATACACGGCCGGTACCGGCAAGGCCGGCATGACCAGCGGCGGCGTGAGCGCACACGCCGACAGGGCAGCGGCCATCGCGGCCGCCAGCAAGATAAAACGGGACCGCATCATGCTTCTCCTTGTACCGCGGGTTGATTCCTGCACCAGCGCCGTCCCAGCCTGTCCACCGCGCTCAGCACGACGACAAAGAATACGGGCACGAAAAACACGGCCAGCACGGTGGCGCTCAGCATGCCGCCGAATACGCCCGTGCCGATCGCATGCTGGGTTTCGGCGCTGGCGCCGCTGGCCAGCATCAATGGCACCACGCCCAGCGCAAACGCCAGCGAGGTCATCAGGATCGGCCGCAGGCGCAGGCGCGCAGCTTCCACCGTCGCCTCGACCAGTCCCTTGCCCTGCGATTGCAACTGCCGCGCAAACTCCACAATCAGGATCGCGTTCTTGGCCGACAGGCCGATAATCGTGATCATGCCCACCTTGAAAAACACGTCGTTCGGCATGCCGCGCAGGGTCACGGCCAGCACCGCGCCCAACAGCCCCAGCGGCACCACCAGCATCACCGACAGCGGGATCGCCCAGCTTTCGTACAGCGCGGCCAGCACCAGGAACACCACCAGCATCGACAGCGCCATCAGCATCGGCGCCTGCGAAGCCGATTCCTTTTCCTGCAGCGACTGGCCGGTCCATGCCAGCGCAAAACCGGGCGGCAGCTGTTTCACCAGGCGTTCCATTTCCAGCATGGCGTCGCCGCTCGATACGCCCGGCGCGGCGCTGCCGGCGATGCGCGCGGCCGGATAGCCCTGGAAGCGCACCAGCTGCAGCGGCGTTTCGCTCCAGACCGGATGCACCACCTGGCCCAGCGCCACCATGCCGCCGGCGCCATTGCGGATGCGCAGCGCCAGCACATCGTTCAGCTGCATGCGCGACGGCGCATCGGCCTGGATGATCACCTGCTGCATGCGCCCTGCGTTCGGAAAGTCGTTGACATACGTGGAACCCATGGCCGCCGTCAGCATGTCGCCGATGGCGCCAAACGACACGCCCAGCGCTTCGGCTTTCACCCGGTCGATTTCCAGGCGCACGCTGGCACCGGGCGGCAGGCCGTCCGGATACACGCCGGCCACCTTGCCGCTTTGCGCGGCCAGTCCCAGCAACTGGCTCTGCGCCGCCTGCAGCGCCGCGACGCCCTGGTTGGCGCGGTCCTGCAGGCGCATCGAGAAACCGGACGAGTTGCCCAGTTCATCGATGGCGGGCGGCATCAGGCTCATGATCATGCCCTCCTTCGCGCCGGCCATGGCGAGCTGCGCCTGCCGCACCTCCTCCTGTGCGGTGGCGCCGTCGCGTGCCTTCCAGTCCTTCAGCATGATAAACGCCAGCGCCGCGTTCGGCCCCGCGCCGGAAAAGCTGAAGCCGAGGATGGACTGGCTGGTTTCGATGCCCGGCCGCGCCGCCACATGCCGCTCGAACTGCTTCACCACGTCCAGCGTGCGCTCCATGGTGGCGTCGGACGGCAGCTGCATCGAGGTGATGAAATAACCCTGGTCTTCTTCCGGCAGAAATGCCGACGGCAGCCGCAAAAAGGCGAACGCCAGCGCGGCGACGATGCCGCCGTAGACCAGCATGCAGCGTCCCGCGCGTTTTACCATCGCCACCACGCCTTTTTCATAGCGCGCCGTCATGCGCTCGAACTGGCGGTCGAACCAGCGAAAGAAGCCCTTCTTTTCATGATCGTGCGGGCCGATGGGTTTGAGCATGGTGGCGCACAGCGCCGGCGTCAGCGTCAAGGCCAGAAAGGCCGAAAACAGGATCGAGACTGCCATTGCCAGCGTAAACTGGCGGTAGATGGCGCCCACCGAACCGCTGGCCAGCGCCATCGGAATGAATACGGCCGTCAGCACCAGCGTGATGCCGACCACCGCGCCCGTGATTTCGCGCATGGCTTTCGAGGTCGCTTCCTTCGGCGACAGCCCTTCGGTGGCCATCAGCCGTTCGACCGCTTCGACTACCACGATGGCGTCGTCGACGATGATGCCGATCGCCAGCACCATGCCGAACATGGTCAGCACATTGACGGAGTAGCCGGCCAACAGCATCACGGTAAAGGTACCGAGCAGCGCGATCGGCGCGACGATGGCCGGGATCAGCGTGTAGCTTATCTTCTGCAGGAACAGATACATCACGAGGAACACCAGCACCATCGCCTCGACCAGCGTCATGACCACTTTTTCAATCGAGATCTTGACGAATGGCGCCGTGTCGAATGGCACCGAGTACTGCATCCCGGCCGGCATGGCCGGCGCCAGTTCGGCCATGCGCGCGCGGATCGCACTGGCCGTCTGCACGGCATTGGCGCCCGGCGACAGGCTGATCGCGGCGCCCGAGGCGCCATGGCCGTTTTCGCGGATGCTGAAGTTGAAGCTTTGCGCGCCCAGTTCCACGCGCGCCACGTCGGCGATCGTCACCTTCGAGCCATCGGGATTGGCGCGCAGCACGATGGCGGCGAATTGCTGCGCGCTTTGCAGCTGGCCCTGCACGGTCAGCGGTATCGTCACGCGCTGGCCCTGGACGGCCGGCGAGTCGCCCAGGCGCCCTGGCGCGATCTGCGCATTCTGCTGCGCCACCGCCGCCGTGATATCGCCCATCGCCAGCCGGTACGACACCAGTTTGGCCGGATCGACCCAGATGCGCATGGCGCGCTCGGAGCCGAACAGCTGCACCTTGCCCACGCCCGGGATGCGGCGCAGTTCTTCCATCACATTGCGCGCCAGGTAGTCGCCCAGCGCCACTTCGTCATGCCCGCCCTTGGGGGCGTTCAGGCTGACGATCATCAGGAAGCCCGACGACGCCGATTCCACCGCCAGGCCATTCTGGCGCACGGCCTGCGGCAGGCGCGGCTCGATGGTTTTCAGCCGGTTCTGCACGTCGACCTGCGCCAGCTCGGCATTGGTGCCGGGCTGGAATGTCACCGTGATCGAAGCCGAGCCCGAGGTGTCGGACGAGGACTCGAAATACAGCAGGTTTTTGACGCCCGACAGCTCGCGTTCGATCAGGCCGATCACGGAATCGTTCATGGTCTGCGGCGTGGCGCCGGGATAGCTGGCGCTGATGCTGACGCTGGGCGGCGCCACCGAAGGGAAGCGCGCAATCGGCAATTGCGGGATGGCGATCAGTCCGAACAGCACGATAAAGATCGCCACCACCCAGGCAAACACCGGGCGGTCGATAAAAAATTGGGGCATGTCTCAAGCTTTCAATATGCGTGTATCAGGGAGCGCTGGCGGCGCGGCGCTGCCAGGCTTGCGGCGCGGCGGCCACGCCCGGCTGCAGCCGTTCCTGGCCTTCCACCACCAGCGTCTCGCCGGCCTTCAGGCCCGCGTTGACCACATACTGGTGGTCGATCACGTCGTCCACCTCGATGGCACGCAGGCTGGCCTTGTTGGCGTTATCGAGTACCCAGGCCTGCGCCTGGCCGCCGCTCGAACGCAGCACCGCCTGCTGCGGCACCAGCAGGCCGTCAGGCACTTGCGCACGCGCGATGCGGGCGCGCACGAACATGCCGGGCAACAGCGCGCGCTGCGGATTGTCGACCAGCACGCGGATGGTCGCGTCGCCCGTGCCGGCGTCGATGCTGGTACCTGAGAACAAAATGCGGCCCTTCTGTGCATGCGGTTTGCCGTCGGCGCCGAGGATGGCGACGGGCAGCTTGCCCGCCGCGCCGCTGGCGCGCGCCAGCGCGGCGGCCGACTGGCGCACATCGACATACACCTGGTCGATCTGCTCGATGCGCGCCATCGGCGCCGCGTCGGTGGTGCCCACCAGCGCGCCTTCGGTCACCAGTTCGGAACCGATACGCCCGGCAATCGGCGCGGCGATGGCGGCAAATGCCAGGTCCAGCCTGCGCCGCGCCAAAGCCGCGCGCGCCTGCGCCACGCTGGCCACGGCCTGGTCGCGCTGGGCCACGGCGTCGTCATAGGCCTGGCGGCTGATGGCGTCCGCCTCGACCAGCGGCTGCAGGCGTGCGGCCTGGCTGCTGGCGCGGCTGGCGGTGGCAAGCGCGCTTTGCAGCGCCGCGGCGGCCGCATCGGCGTCGGCCTGGAACGGCGCCGGGTTCAGCTGGAACAGCTTCTGCCCTGCCCTGACCTCGCTGCCCTGCTCGAACAGGCGGCGCAGCACGATGCCGCCCACCTGGGGCCGGATATCGGCCGTGCGCAAGGCGGTTACGCGGCCCGGCAGTTCGTCGCTGAGCAGCACGGGCGCAGCCTGCAGCCTCAGCACCGTGACGGATGGCGGTGGCGCTGCAGGCGCCGCTTCCTGCGGCTGCGAACAGGCGGCCAGGCCGGCCAGGGCGGTGGCCAGTATCAGTTTTTTCTTGATGAGGCGATTCAGGTGCATGGTCTTTCTCGATGGCGTATCCCGACCGGCGGTCCGGTCGACTGATCTCGCGAGCATAAACAGGCTGTGTGGACCGCCCGTCGAGGAAATGTGGAGGTTCGATGGAGGCGATGAACGATGCTAGACTGCGCGCATGATGCCGCTACCAGACTCCCCTACCCTTGTATTGATTGCCGAAGACGAACCGCAGATCGCCCGCATCCTGGCCGGCTACCTGGAGCGCGACGGCTACCGCACGGCATCTGCCTTTGACGGCCGCCAGGCGCTGGCGCAGCACCTGGCGCTGTCGCCCGACCTGCTGCTGCTCGACGTGCAGATGCCGCTGTGCGACGGCTGGGAAGTGCTGGCGCAGGTGCGCCGGCGCGGCGACACGCCCGTCATCATGCTGACTGCGCGCGACCAGGATGCCGACAAGCTGGCCGCGCTGCGCGTGGGCGCCGACGACTATATTGTCAAGCCGTTCAATCCGGCCGAAGTGGTGGCGCGCGTGGCGGCCGTGCTGCGCCGCTCGCGCGGGCGCCCGGCCGCTCCCGTTGCGGGCATCCTGCGCTGCGGCGCCGTGGAAATCGACCAGGAAAGCTATGCCGCCAGCGTGGTGCGGCACGGCGCCGGCACGGCGCTGAACCTGACGCTGACCGAATTTCGCCTGCTGGCCCACCTGATGCGCACGCCGCGGCGCGTGTGCAGCCGGCTCGAACTGCTGGAAGCCTGCCTGCCCGAAGGCAATACGCTGGAGCGCACGGTGGACAGCCATGTCAGCAAGCTGCGCAAAAAACTCGAGGAAGCGGGCGTGGCCAATATGCCGGCCAGCCTGCGCGGCGTGGGCTACCGGCTGGAAAGCGAGTCCTGATGCGGCTGACAGGGCTGAACCGGCAGATCGTGCTGTCGATGTCGGTGCTGATTGTCAGCAGCACCTTGCTCGGCTGGCTGGGCTGGTGGGTCTTCTTTGCCATCGCCATCCAGTTCGACCCGGCCATGATCTCCGCGCCCGACGACTGGTCGCCGACCACTGCCGAATGGCTATGGATGCTGGGCCTGACGGTATTCGGCCTGCTGCTGGCCGCGTATCTCGCTGTCAAGCTGGCCGCGCGCATCCTCACGCCGATCAATTCCGTGATGGACAGCGTGCGCAAGGTCGCGCATGGCGACCTGGCCGCACGCGCCGTGGCCGGCGACCGCACCCTGGGCGAGACGGCGATGCTGGTCGACGATTTCAACAGCATGGCCGAACGGCTGGAACGGGGCGCGCGCGAAAGCCGGACCTGGAACGCGGCCATCGCACACGAACTGCGCACGCCGGTGACGATCCTGCGCGGCACCTTGCAGGGCGTGGTCGATGGCGTGTTCAGGCCGGAAGAAGTGGAGTTTCGCGCCCTGCTGTCGCAGGTGGAAGGATTGGGCCGCCTGATCGAAGACCTGCGCACCCTGAGCCTGGCCGACAGCGGCCAGATGCAGCTGCGCCTGGAATCGACCGACCTGTCGCGCGAGATGGCCGATGTGGCGGCCGTGCTGGCGCCGGAACTGGCCGCCGCCGGCCTGCAGCTGCGGCTCGATCTGTGCGGCCAGCCGGTCAGCTGCGATCCCGCCCGCATCGCCCAGGTCGTGCTGGCCCTGCTCGACAATGCACGCCGCTACGCCGATCCCGGCTTGCTGGCGCTGGCCACGCACGTGGACGGCGGCGACTATATCCTGACGCTGGACGACACCGGCCCCGGCCTGCCGGACGAACTGGCGCGCCAGGTATTCGACGCGTTTCGCCGCGGCGGCGGTGAGCGGGTGCTGGCCTCGAATGGAAGTGGCCTGGGCCTGGCGGTGGTCGACGCCATCGCGCGCGCCCATGGCGGCAGCGCATCGTGTACCCACAGCGCGGCCGGCGGCAGCCGCTTTACCGTCGCGTGGCCCGCAAAGCCGGTGGCATAGACAGCTTTTTGGGCCGCGCACTTGAAATGGCCGAATCCGCTATCATTTCCAGTCTGAACCATTTACCGGAAAAGGATTACTCATGAGCGATTTGCTGCAAGACCTGCAATGGCGTTACGCCACCAAAAAAATGGACCCGTCGAAAGCGGTGCCCCAGGAAAAGGTCGACCGCATCGTGGAAGCCGTGCGCCTGACCGCCAGCTCCAGCGGCCTGCAGCCATACGAAGTGTTCGTCGTCACCAATCCCGAGCTGCGCGCGCAGATCAAACCGCACGCCTGGAACCAGGGCCAGGTAACGGACTGCTCGCACCTGCTGGTATTCGCCGCCTGGGACAACTACACGGTCGAGCGCATCAACCACATGTTTGACCTGGTCAATACCGTGCGCGGCTTCAAGAACGAAGGCTGGGAAGCCTACCGCCGGCAGATCCTGGCCACTTACCCGCAGCGCGACGCGGAAACCAATTACCAGCACGCTGCGCGCCAGGCCTATATCGGCGTGGGTACGGCGCTGATCGCCGCGGCGCAGGAAAAAGTCGACTCGGTGCCAATGGAAGGTTTTGACCCGGCCAAGGTCGACGAGATCCTGGGCCTCACCGCGCGCGGCCTGCGTTCGGTGGTGATCCTGCCGCTGGGCTACCGCGCCGGCGAAGGCGACTGGCTGCAGAACCTGGAAAAAGTGCGCCGTCCGCAAGACGAGTTCGTCACCGAGCTGGCGTAAGTTCCGGCGTTTCCATAAAAAAAGCCGCTGCGTGATGCAAGTCACGCAGCGGCTTTTTCAGTTGACGACCCGTTTTACTGGCTTTCGACGCTGGTGTTGCCACCTCCGCCAGGCATGCGCAAACCAGTGTCGATCACGTTCAGGCGCAAGCCCGGCAGCACGTTCTGCGTGACCGCGCCCGTCAACTGGACGGCTGGCGCATTGCCGCTGCTGGCCGTATTGCCCGGCTCGCTTTCGCCACGCACCACGGCAATGGCGTCCGACTTGCTGTCCACCGGCTCACCCGTTGCCACCTTCTCTGCCTGCACCATATTGCCCTGCGACGGCGCCACATTGACGGTCCCGATCACGCTGGCCAGCGCGCTTTGCAGCGCTTCGGTCGGATTGACCGTCAACACGCCCGGCGTATACGTCAGCGCATAATTGGTCGACGACTGGCCGGCCGCCGACACCAGGTAGCTGCCCGACGGCGAAGCGGTGGTCGCTGGCGTGCTGAACGCCAGGTTGCCGCTGACCTCGTTCGCCAGCGTATCGCTACCGATCAAGCCCGTGTAGCTGGCCGTGAAGTCCGGATTGGCGCGGCCCTGGTCTTTCTCGGCATTGTTCACTTTGACCCCCAGCGCTGCCTGCGTGATGCTGGCTGTGGTGGTGGCCGTCGTGTTGACAATATAGTTGCCGGCATCCGCGCCGCCGAGCGCAATGCCGTTCACCGTCACCGTCTTGTTGGCGCCGGCGTTCTTGTCGGCAAAGCTGGCGCCGCTGTTGCTGATGGTCAGCACGTCGCCGGCGATACGATTGTCGCCCAGGGTCACGCTGGCGTTGGTGGTGGTGTCATACACGCGCGACACGGCGCCCGTGGCGCGCACCAGCAGGCTGGCCGGCGTGATGCTCGCCGTCAAGCCGGTCGGATTGCTGACCGTGTAGTTGCTGGCCACACCGGTGGCCGTGTCGACCAGCGTCGTGCCCGTCACCGTCACGGCCTTGGCCGTGGCCGCGTTCTTGTCGGCAAAGGTCGCCGTCTGGCCGGCCAGGCCCAGGCTTTCGCCCGCTACCAGGCCCGCCAGTACGCCGCCGGACAATTGCGCCGCCGTCGTGCCGTCATACACCTTGTTGGCGGCCAGTTGACCGGCCACCGTCAGGGCTTTCGGCGTGATGCTGGCCGTCAAACCGGTCGGGTTGCTGACCGTATAGTTGCTGGCCAGGCCGTTGGCCGTGTCGACCAGGGTGGTGCCCGTCACGGTCACGGCCTTGGCGGTGCCGGCATTCTTGTCGGCAAACGCCGCGTTCTGGCCACCGATCACCAGGGTTTCACCAGCGACCAGGCCGCTCAGGGTGCCACCGGACAATTGCGCCGCGGTATTGCCGTCGTAGACCTTGTTGCCCGCCAGCTGGCCCGTTACCGTCAGAGCCTTGGCCGTGATGCTGGCCGTCAGGCCGGTCGGGTTGCTGACCGTGTAATTGCTGGCCAGGCCGCTGGCCGTGTCGACCAGGGTGGTGCCCGTTACCGTCACGGCTTTGCCATTGGCCGCGTTCTTGTCGCTGAAGACGGCGTTCTGGCCGCCAAAGCCCAGCGTTTCACCGGCCACCAGGCCGCTCAGGGCGCCGCCGGACAGGCTGGCTTGTGCATTCCCGTCATACACCTTGTTGCCCGCCAGCTGGCCCGTTACCGTCAGGGCCCTGGCCGTGATACTGGCCGTCAAGCCGGTCGGGTTGCTGACCGTGTAGTTACTGGCGAGGCCGCTGGCCGTGTCGACCAGCGCGGTGCCCGTTACCGTCACGGTTTTGCCATTGGCCGCGTTCTTGTCGCTGAAGACAGCCGTCTGGCCGCCAAAGCCCAAGGTTTCGCCGGCCACCAGGCCGCTCAGGGCGCCGCCCGACAATTGCGCCGCCGTCGTGCCGTCGTAGACCTTGTTGCCGGCCAATTGACCGGCCACCGTCAGGGCTTTCGGCGTGATGCTGGCCGTCAGGCCCGTCGGGTTGCTGACCGTGTAGTTGCTGGCCAGGCCAGTGCCGTCAGCCAGGGTCGCGCCGCTGACGGTGACCGTCTTGTTGCTGCCTGCGTTCTTGTCGCCAAACACGCCCACGGTGCCGGACAATACCAGGGTTTCATCACCCACCAGGCCCTGCAGGGCGCCGCCCGTCAGGCTGGCCGCCAGCGTGCCGTCGTAGACCTTGTTGCCTGCTGCAATGCCGCCAATGGTCAGTTCCTTCGGCGTGATATTGGCCTGCAAACCGGTCGGATTGCTGACCGTGTAGTTGCTGGCGAGGCCAGTGCCGTCGGCCAGGGTCGCGCCGCTGGCAGTCACGGCAATGTTGCTGGCCACATTTTGCGTGGCAAACGTGCCCGTCAGACCGGACAGCGACAAGGTTTCATCGCTGACCAGGCCCGTCAAGGCGCCGCCCGTCACGCTCGCCGCCAGCGTGCCGTCATAGGCCTTGTTGCCCGCCGTCGCGCCCGTCACCGTCAGCGCTTTCGGCGTGATGGTGCCGGTGCCGTTGGCCGTATTGCTGGCCAGCGTGTAATTGCCCGCATCCGTACCGCCCAGCACCATGCCTTCGACCAGCACGGTTTTGCCGCTGCCGGCGTTCTTGTCGCTGAAGGCGGCCTTGGTGGCGCTGAACGACAGGCTGTCGCTGCCCAACAAGCCATTGAACGTGGCGCCGGCATTGAGCGTGGCAGCGTCCGTGCCGTCGTAGGTCTTGCTGGCGGCCGTGATGCCGGTGATGCTGGCAATCTGCGCCTGCGTAATGGTCCCCGTTCCCGTGCCGGTGGCGGCCGCCAGGTTGTAGTTGCCGGCGTCCGTGCCGCCCAGGCTCAGGCCGCTGGCAGTGACCACCTTGCCGCTGCCGGCGTTCTTGTCGATAAAGTTGGCCGAACTGGCGCTGACCGTCAGCACGTCGCCATTGAACATGCCGGCGAACGTCGCGCCGGCATTGCTGACGGTAGCCGTGGTGGTCGTGTTGTAGACCCTGGTATCGGCAGCAAAGCCCGTCACACCCGTGATGTTTGCCCTGGCGATATCGGCTTTGACGTCGGTCGGGTTGCTGACCATGTAGTTGCTGGCCAGGCCGCTGCCATCGCTGATCTGCGCGCCGCTGACAATCACGGCTTTGTCGGTGCCGGCGTTCTTGTCGGCGAAAGCCGCCGACAGGCCGGACAGGTTCAAGGTTTCGCCAGCAACCAGGCCGCTCAGGGCGCCGCCGCTGATGGTGGCCTTGGTGGTGGCGTCATACACTTTGTTGCCAGCGGTCACGCCGGTGACCGTCAGCGCTTTTTGCGCAATGCTGGCTGTCAGGCCGCCGCTGTTCGCCACCACGTAATTGCTGGCCAAGCCGCCGTTCGTACCGTCGGACAAGGTACCGCCGGTGATGCTGACAGCCTTGCCATTACCCGCATTCCGGTTGACAAACTCACCTGCCAGGGCAGTCAGGTTGACCGTTTCATCGTTGACAAAGCCACTGCTGTCAAGCGTACCGCCCGTCAAACCGGCGGCGGCACTGCCGTCGTAGGTTTTATCGAGCGCCAGCGCGCCGCTCACCATCAAGGCTTTTTGCGTAATGCTGCCCGTCACGCCGGTCGGATTGCTGACCGTGTAATTGCTGGCCAAACCAGTGCCGTCGGCAATGCCCACGCCGGTGACCGTCACGGCCTTGCCATTACCAGCGTTCTTGTCGGCGAACACGCCCGTACCGCCCGAGACCACCAGCGTCTCGCCCGCTACCAGGCCGCTCAGGCTGCCCCCAAGCAGGGTCGCACTCGTGTTTCCGTCATACACCTTGTTGCCAGCCGTCATGCCCGACACTGTCAGGGCTTTCGGCGTGATATTGGCCAGCAAGCCGGTCGGGTTGCTGATCGTGTAGTTGGCGGCCAGGCCGCCACCGCTGCCGTTGACCAGGGTGGCGCCGGTGGCCGTCACCGTTTTGCCAGTGCCGGCGTTCTTGTCGTCAAAAGAGGCGCTCAAGCCCGTCACGCCCAGGGTTTCGGAGCCGACCAGGCCGCTGATCGAACCGCCCGACAAGGTCGCCTTGGTGCTGCCGTCATACACCTTGTTGATGGCCGACATGCCGGCAATCGTCAGCGCCTTTGGCGTGATGGTGCCGGTGCCGGTCGCGGTGGTCGTGGCCAGCGTGTAGTTGGCCGCGTCCGTGCCGCCCAGCGTCAGGAACGAGATCGTCACGGCCTTGCCGGTGCCGGCGTTCTTGTCGCTGAACGCGGCCTTGGTGCCGCCGATCGCCAGGCTGTCGCCGCTGAGCATGCCGTTGAAGGTGGCCGTGGCCGAGCCGAAGGTGACACTGGTGCCGCCATCGTAGACCTTGCTGTCGGCCACCACATTGGTGACCGAGGAAATCGTCGCCTGGTTGATATTGGCCGTCACGCCGGTCGGGTTGCTGACCGTGTAGTTGCTGGCCAGGCCGGTGCCGTCGGCCAGCGTCGCGCCGCTGACGGTCACGGTCTTGGCCGTGCCGGCGTTCTTGTCGGCGAAGGCGCCCGACAGGCCGGACAGGCCCAGGGTTTCCCCGCCGACCAGGCCGCTCAGGGTGCCGCCATTGACACTTGCCTTGGTGCTGCCGTCATACACCTTGTTGGCGGCCGCCACGCCGGTCACCGTCAACGCTTTTTGCGCGATGCTGGCCGACAGGCCCGTGACAGGGCCGACCGAGTAATTGCTGGCCAGGCCGCCGTTGCTGCCGTTCGACAAGGTGCCGCCGGTGACGCTGACGGCCTTGCCGCTGCCGGCATTTTTATCGGCAAACGCGCCGGTGAGGCTGCCCAGGTTGACCGTTTCCGAACCGACAAAGCCGCTCAGGGTGCCGCCCGTGATGGTGGCGTCAAGCGCGCCGTCATAGGTTTTGTCGGCCGCCAGCGCACCGCTGACGCTCAGCGCTTTTTGCGTGATGTTGCCCGTTACATTGGTCGGGTTGGTCACGCTGTAATTGCTGGCCAGGCCACTGCCGTCGGCAATGCCCACGCCGCTGACCGTCACGGCCTTGCCGTTGCCGGCGTTCTTGTCGGCGAACACGCCCGTGCCACCGCTGACCACCAGCGTTTCACCGCTGACCAGGCCGCTCAGGGCGCCGCCGCTCAAGGTGGCCACGGTGGTGCCGTCATACACGCGCGTGCCGGCCGTCATGCCCGTCACCGTCAGCGCTTTCGGCGTGATATTGGCCGTAAAGGTGGGGTTGGTCACCGTGTAATTGCTGGCCAGGCCGCCGTTGTTGCCGTTGACCAGCGTGGTGCCGGTCGTGGTCACGGTCTTGCCCGTGCCCACGTCCTTGTCGGCAAACGTTGCCACCAGTCCCGCCGCGCCCAGGGTTTCCGCACCGACCGTGCCGGAAATCGCGCCACCCGAGACGCTGGCCTTGGTGCTGCCGTCGTAGACCTTGTTGAGCGCCGTCATGCCGGTGATCGTCACGGCCTTCGGCGTAATGGTGCCGGTGCCGGTCGCGGTGGTCGTGGCCAGCGTGTAGTTGGCCGCGTCCGTGCCGCCCAGCGTCAGGAACGAGATCGTCACGGCCTTGCCGGTGCCGGCGTTCTTGTCGCTGAACGCGGCCTTGGTGCCGCCGATCGCCAGGCTGTCGCCGCTGAGCATGCCGTTGAAGGTGGCCGTGGCCGAGCCGAAGGTGACACTGGTGCCGCCATCGTAGACCTTGCTGTCGGCCACCACATTGGTGACCGAGGAAATCGTCGCCTGGTTGATATTGGCCGTCACGCCGGTCGGGTTGCTGACCGTGTAGTTGCTGGCCAGACCCGTGCCGTCGGCCAGCGTCGCGCCACTGATGGTAACGGCCTTGGCGGTGCCGGCGTTCTTGTTGACAAACGTGCCGCTCAGGCCGGACAGGCCCAGCGTTTCACCGCCGACCAGGCCGCTCAGGGTGCCGCCGGCGATGGTAGCCTTGGTGGTGGCGTCATACACTTTATTGGCGGCCACGACGCCGGTCACCGTCAGGGCCTTGGGCGTGATGTCGCCCGTCACGCCGCTCGGATTGCTGACGGAATAATTGCTGGCCAGGCCAGTGCCATCGAGCAGCGTGGTGCCGGTGACCGTCACGGCCTTGCCGGTGCCGGCGTTCTGGTCGGCAAACGTGCCGCTCAGGCCGGACACGCTCAGGCTTTCGCCGCCCACCAGGCCGTTCAATGTGCCGCCCGTCAGGCTGGCCTTGGTATTGCCGTCATATGTCTTGGCGCTGGCCAGCACGCCGCTCAGCGTCAGCGCCTTGGGCGTGATGCTGGCAAGCAGGCCCGTCACTGAGCCAACCGTGTAATTGCTGGCCAGGCCAGTGCCGTCGGACAGCGCGCCGCCGGTGACCGTCACGGTCTTGCCGCTCCCCACATTCTTGTCGCCGAATACGCCGGAAAGGCTGGACAGGCCCAGCGTTTCCGAGCCGACCAGGCCGCTCAGGGTGCCGCCGCTGAGCACTGCAGCCAAGCTGCCATCGTAGACCTTGTCGCTGGCTGTCACGCCGGTTACCGTCAGCGCTTTTTGCGTAATGTTGCCGGTCACGCCGGTGGCGTTGCTGACCGTATAGTTGCTGGCCAGTCCGGTACCATCTGACAGCGTCGCGCCGGATACCGTGACGGCCTTGCCATTGCCCGCGTTCTGGTCGTTGAATGCCCCGCTCTGGCCGGACAGGGCCAGGGTTTCGCCGCCGACCAGGCCATTGAGGGTACCGCCGGAAATGGTGGCCTTGGTATTGCCGTCATAGCTCTTGCTGGCGACGCTAACGCCGCTGACCGTCAAGGCTTTTTGCGCAATATTGGCCGACAGGCCCGTCACGCTGCCGACCGTGTAGTTGCTGGCCAGGCCGCCATTGCTGCCGTTGCTCAAGGCGCCGCCGGTGACCGTCACTGCCTTGCCATTGCCCGCGTTCTTGTCGCCGAAGGCGCCCGACAGCGCGCCCAGGGTGACCGTTTCGCTGCCGACCAGGCCGCTCAGGGTGCCGCCGGAAATAACCGCCGCCGTGCTGCCGTCATAGACCTTGTTGCCGGCCGTTGCACCGGTGACCGTCAAGGCCTTCGGCGTAATATCGGCCGTGGTGGTCGCATCGGCCAGCGTGTAGTTGGCCGCCAGGCCGCCACCGCTGCCGTTGCCCAGCGTGCTGCTGACAGTGACCGTTTTGCCATTGCCGGCGTTCTTGTCGGCAAACACGGCGCTGCTGGCCGAGATCAGCGTTTCGCCGCCGACCATGCCGGAAATGCTGCCGCCGCTGATGCTGGCACTGGTGTTGCCGTTGTATTCCTTATTGTCCGCCGTCAGACCGCTCCAGCTCAAGTCCTTGGGCGTGATGGTGCCCGTAACGCCGGTCGGCGTGGTAAGCGTGTAATTGCTGGCCAGTCCGGTGCCATCGACCAGCGTGCCGATCGTTACCGTCACCGCCTTGCCGGCGCCAGCATTCTTGTCGGCATACAAACCCGTCGAGGCGCCCACGTTCAGCGTTTCGCCGGCAACCAGGCCATTGAGCGTGCCGCCGGTCAGGGTGGCAGCGGTGCTGCCGTCATATTGGCGCGTGGCGGCGGCCAGGCCGGACAGGGTCAGCGCTTTCGGCGTGATGGTGCCCGTCAGTGCGCCGACCGTCACGGTATAGTTGCCGCCGGCGCTGCCGCTGGTGAGGGCCGTGACGGCCTTGCCGCTGCCCGCATCCCTGGTGTCGAAGGTGCCCGTATTGACCGTGACGTTGCCGTTATCCTGTGCCAGCACGCCGCTCAGCGTGGCGCCGCTGATCGTGGCGGCCGTGGTGCCGTCGTAGTCGCGGCTGACCACCGTCGCGCCGGTAACAGTGGCGACCTTCCTGTCGATGGTCAGGGTGGCGGCGTTAGAACTGATGGCATAGCCGTGCTGGCCGGAATACAGGCCGCCGGCCGTGATGGCATACGTGCCGGCGTTGACGGCGCTGCCCGCCGCGCCATAGTTCAGGGTGCCATCGAGCACGACATTCGGGTTCGAGAATGCATAGGCAGGCGCCGTCCAGCTATTGGTGCCGTCATAGGTTTTGCTGGCATTCGAGGCAAACGTCACCTGCAGCGGCGTCATGAAAGCGCGCAGCAAGGGATAAGTATTCGTGTCGTAGACGATCCACGCGCCGGCCAGGTCCCAGCCCGGCGCAGTGTAGGTGGACAGCAATTTCATCTGCGCGGTGGTCAAGCCGGTGCCGGTGGCGCTGGTCGCCTTGACGCTGGTGGTGGTATCCCAGAAGTTGCCGGTGGAGGTGCCGGTGCCGCTATTGGAACCGGCCAGGCCGCCCGAGACGCTGCCGCCGGTGACCGTGCCGCTGGCATAGTTGTTGATCAGCGAGCCCGTATTCAAGCCGACCAGGCCGCCGATGGTGCCGGTGCCGGTAACGGCGCCGCTGGCGTAGCTGTTGGTGATGGTGCTGCCGACGCCATTGACGCCGACCAGGCCGCCGACCTGGGTGGCGCCGCTCACGCTGACGGTGCTGAAACTGCCGCTGACCGTGCCCAGGTTGCTGCCGATCAGTGCGCCGGTGCCATTCTTGCCGGTGATGCTGCCGCCTTCGAGGCCAATATTGCGCACGATGGCCGTGCTTGACGTCGTGCCGAACAGGCCGGCGAAATTCGTGCCGGGGCGATTGATGACCAGGCCGGACACGACATGGCCGGCGCCGTCCAGGGTGCCGGTGAACGGCGTCGTCGTGCCGGTGCCGACCGGAATGAAGTTGTTGCTATTCCAGACGTCGGTCAGCAGGCCGGTGGCCGCCACGTTGACATCCTGCCGCAGCGTATAGTTGCCGGCCAGGTTCATTGCCATCAATTGCAGCTGATGCGACGAGTAGATATTGGTGCTGTACTCGGCCGCCAGCATCGGCCCGGTGGCGCCCAGCGCGCCGCTCGAGTTGTTCAGCGTGCCGTCGGTATCGACCATGACCCAGTTGTTGCCGGTCGCGCCAGCCTTAGTCGTGAAAGTGAAGTTGGCGAAGTTCGACGCGGTTTGCATTTGCGTCGAGCTCAGGCCGGCGACCGATGTGACGGTGCCGGTTTCAGGAATAGCACCTACCCCGGATAGCGATGGATTCAATGTCTGGTTGAAGTAGCCATTGGTAATCGTGCTGGCTTGGCGCAGGGAACCAACCAGTCCACCGATGAAACCGCTGCCGTTGGTGATGTACGCTACTGTCCCTGAAGAATAGACATTATTGATAAAGGCGGCTGTGCCGCTGGCACCATTGTGACCTATCACCCCACCGACATAGGTGGTACCTGTGACTGCGCCAGTCGAGTAACTGTTGCTGACTGCGCCAAGGTTGTATCCCACCAGCCCACCAGCGGCAACGGCACCGACGCCGACTGCGGACGCGCCGAGAGTTACCGTGCCGGTTGAATAACTATTGCTGATCTTCGACGCGACAGTCGTAGTTGCTGCCAGACCGCCCGCATAGCGATTGCTCAGAACGATACCGGCATTGAAACTGTCGGCAATGACGCCGCGATTGTTGTTGGTAAGGCCACCACCACTGGTGTTGGCCGTCACCGTGCCGGTATTAAAACTATTGGCAATGCTGCCAAAATTATCGGAAACCAGCCCACCAGCAAAAAATTTATTGCTGGTTATATCACCGCTGTTATAACTATTGATAATGGTACTGGCGGCAGTCGCAAGGCCAACCAAACCGCCTGTATAGTTGGTGGTACCCCGCGAAATTACCGTACTGGCATTGTAACTGTCGCTGATCGAACCACTATTGGTTACTGTCAATCCAGCAACCTCCGCCAGATTGACTGCGGTGATCGTACCGCCCTTGACATAGGCATTGCTGACACTGCCACTATTGCTTACCACCAATCCCGCTGCACCGGCAGCCAGTCCACTGGCAACATTGGCACTGATGACCGGCGCCACGATGCCGATATTGCGGATGCTGCCGGTGTTGGAGCCGAACAGGCCGGCGACGCCGGCCGCCGAGGTGGTGGAACTGTTCAAGCCGGTAATGACATGTCCCAGGCCGTCAAACTGGCCGGTGAATGGCACGCTGTTGGTACCGATGGACGTAAATCCCAGCCCCCCATTCCAGGTCGAGGTGACGGTGGCATCGATATTGGCGCCCAGCACGAAGTTGCCGCTCAGCGCATTTTTCAAGCCCTGCAAATCGGTGCCGCTGGTGCTGGTTGCCGCACCCAGGGTGTTGATCACCGTATAATTGGTCAGCGCGCCGTCACTGCCCAATTTGGTGCTGAAGTTCTGCCCCGACGGCAAGTCGATCTCGGCCTTGACATTGTACTTGGCGGTATTGCTCGCCGCCACAGCCTGCTGGCCATATTCCAGCGCCAGGCTGGCCGTGCCGGCGCCGCGCAGCGGCTGGTTGATATTGATATTGTTTTGCGCCGTCATCTTCAACTGGTTGGCCGACCACGAAATCGTGTCGTTGACATTGATGTCGCCCAGCGTGCCGGTGCCGCCCGAAATGCTCTGAATCTGCACGCTGGTGCTCTTGAGCGCATTCGTAAAAAACGCGCCGGTCTGGTCGCCGCCGGTCGCCGCGATGGTGTAGTCGGTCGGGTCGATCAGCCAGGTGCCGGTCTGACCCTTGCTTGAGGCCGTCGTGACCTTCAAGGCGTCAGCGAGTTTCACATGCGCCGCCGAAGTATCGATAAAGCCGCCATTGCCGCCTGTCGGCGCGCTGGCGTCCAGCGTGCCAGCCGCATTCACCGTGCCGCTCTGCATGTCACCCAGCAATTTGATGCTGCCGCCGCGCGTGTCGATCGTGTGCGCCTCAATGATGCCGGTGTTGTTGACCACGGTTTTCAGGAGGTCGCCGGCGGCCTGGGCCGTCATCACCACGCTGCCGCCATCGGCCTGGATCAGGCCGCCGTTCT
>NZ_DAMAGB010000067.1:20045-26374 GCF_031995485.1 Janthinobacterium sp. | reverse complement strand
AGCGCGTCGATGTCGTAGGCCAGGGCCAGCGTGACCACGTCCGCTTCCAGGCCGTCGAGCACGGCGCGCGCCTGCTTGCCGGAACCGCCATGCGATTGCTTGATCTTGACGTTGTCGCCCGTCTTGCCTTTCCATTCCTTGGCAAACGCCGTATTCACATCCTGGTACAGCTCGCGCGTCGGGTCATACGACACGTTGAGCAGCGTGATATCGGCAGCTTGCACTGTTTGCAGAACCGCAAAAGCGCTGATGGCGGCGGCAATGATTATTTTTTTCGACAACATCGAAGATCCCCGTGTGGTTAAGCTTTCAGAGCCACCAGATTACGGCGCTTCGCTCATAAAGAGAACGAAGCGTTTCACCATTTGATATGCGATTTTCGCATATGAATGGCTTTTAACGGGGATAGTTCAGTTAATAAAAGCGGTTGAACAGCACGACGGCCCAGGCAGCGAACGCCAGCAGGCAGGTCAGCAGCACGGCGGCGCTGCCGAAATCCTTGGCGTTCTTCGACAGCTCATGGCGGTCCAGTGAAATGCGGTCGACCACGGCTTCCAGCGCGGAATTGAGCAACTCCACGATCAATACCAGCAGCAGCACGCCGATCAATACCAGTTTTTCAAACGCGGAGATGCGCAGGAACAAGGCGATCACGGTGCCGACCACGAACAGGGCCAGCTCCTGGCGGAACGCATGCTCGCCGCGCCAGGCCGCTTTCAGGCCGTCGATGGAATAAAAGAACGCGGAATAGATGCGCTTGAGGCCGCTCTTGCTCTTGAAGTCATTTACAGGTTGCATGGATTTATATGGATGGCCGATAGTGGACTCGATTATGCCTTGGCACAGTAGGAATTGTGACAATCTTTTGCCATCATGCCCCTGGCAGTTCACTATTTTTTCACATCATGGTATAAAGTACGGCATGAATACTGCATCGCACCAAATTCGCCATGAAAATTGAACCCGTCGCGGCGCCCAAGACGACCATCCAGGTCATCGAACGCATGGTCGCCCTGCTCGACGCGCTAGCCAAATATACCGACCCGGTCAGCCTGAAGGAATTGTCCAAAGTCTCGGGCCTGCATCCGTCCACCGCGCACCGCATCCTGAACGACATGGTGCTGACGCGCTTCGTCGACCGCATCGAGCCGGGCACGTACCGGCTGGGCATGCGCCTGCTGGAACTGGGCAATGTCGTGAAAAGCCGCCTCAGCGTGCGCGAAGCGGCGCTCGACTTCATGCGCCAGCTGCACAAGAAAACCCAGCAAACCATCAACCTGTCGGTACGCCAGGGCGACGAGATCGTGTATATCGACCGCGCGTTTTCCGAACGCTCCGGCATGCAGGTGGTGCGCGCCATTGGCGGACGCGGTCCGCTGCACCTGACCTCGACCGGCAAGCTGTTCCTGTCCGTCGATGAGCCGAAGGCGATCCGCGCCTATGCCACGCGCACGGGCCTGGCCGGACACAACAAGAATTCCATCACGGATCTGCTGAAGCTGGAACGCGAGCTGAGCCAGGTGCGCGAGAACGGCTATGCGCGCGACAACGAAGAGCTGGAGCTGGGCGTGCGCTGCATGGCGGCCGGCATCCGCGACGACTCGGGCAAGCTGATTGCGGGCCTGTCGATCTCGGCGCCGGCCGACCGGCTGCAGGACGAGTGGCTGGTGGACCTGGTGGAAACGGCGAACCAGATTTCCGTGACACTAGGCTTTATGCCGCAGAATTGAAAAAGGCAGTGAAAACTGCCATGTAATAAGTCAGCGTCCCTGCGCCATAAGCGCACCCGCAAAACGGATTAAAACCCCAGCCGCCCGCTCGGGCGCATCGGGCCAAGCGGGCCGGCATCTCCGGCCCGCCATTTTTATGCCTTGCCTTTAATACATCGGTCAGCTTAACTTACGGCATGACAATGAAAACTGCCTTGGTAATCAACCGCCTGGCAGAACCAGATTACCTGGCTTCAAAGCTTCCAGCCACTTGCGCATGCGTCCCGCATCGGCCGTGCGCGACTGCTTGCCTTTGGAGTCGAGGAACACCATGATCACCGAGCGTCCTTCGATCACGGTCTGCATCAGCAAACAGCGCCCTGCTTCATTGATAAAACCGGTTTTCTGCAAGCCGATCTCCCAGCCGGGATTGGCCACCAGGTGGTTGGTGTTACCGAACTGCATAGGATGGCCGCTCGCTTCCACAATGGCTTTCGGGTCGGTCGAGTACTGGCGCAGCAGCGGCTGCTGGAAGGCGGCCATCGCCAGCCTGGCCAGGTCGTGCGCGCTGGCCACGTTCATTTTCGACAGGCCGCTCGAATCGACGTAGCGCGTGTCATTCATGCCCAGCTTGCGTGCCTTGGCGTTCATGGCGTTGACAAAGGCCGGCAGGCCGCCCGGATAATTGCGGCCCAGGGCGGAGGCGGCGCGGTTTTCCGAGCTCATCAGGGCGATATGCAGCATATTGGCGCGCGTCAGTTGCGAGCCCACTTTCAGGCGTGAACTGCTGAACTTGGCACGGTCGACGTCGTCGTCCGTGATCGTCAGCACTTCTTCCATGTCCTGCCCTGCTTCCACCACCACCAGGCCCGTCATCATCTTGGTGATCGAGGCGATCGGCAGCGCCACATTGGAATTCTTTTCGAACAGCACTTCCGCATTGCTCTGGTCGAGCACCAGCGCCACGCTGGACTTCAGGTCAAGCGGATCGCGCGTCAGGTTCAGGCCGGCCAGGTCGCCCATGGTCGGCATCGGTGCCGCCATCGGCACCGCGGCGCTGGTCACCTTCTGATAGATGACCTTGCGCTTGCCACGCACGGTGACGACACGGCGCACGGCTTTCTCGCGCGGCGCGGCGATCGCACGCGTGCCCGTGGCGCGCGCTCCCTTGCGCAAGACCACTTTGACTTTCTTGTTAGTTTGTTTCTTGGCGGCTGAGGACTTGCTGCCCGCTTCCTTGGCTTGGACGGCCGCAGCCGGTGCCAGTGCGAACAGCAGGGAAGCCAGCAGGCCCAGCGCGAATTTAAACTTAGCCATTCAATATTTCCCCGTGAAGCTGTTGCATTATTGCAGTGTAGCGAAATGCAGAGTAATCGCAAGCCTATTTAACACTTGCGGCAGCATTTATTGCGGCAATGAAACACAATGCATTATCGATCCACAAACGAATTTCCATTTGACTATGTGATTCCTTGTGTCAAACCTGTTTATTGTCATTTCTTGACGACAAATACCACACCGATCACGGCCACCAGCATGCCGGCAATGCCCAACATGTTAAATGCTTCCCCAAACATCAGCCAGGCCATCACGGCCGTGGTGGGCGGCGTCAGGTACAGCAAGCCGGTCACCTTGGTGGCGTCGCTGCGCCGTATCAGTGCGAACAGCAGGAAGATGGCGCCGATCGACAGCACCAATATCGACCATAACAGGGCGCCGATAAAGTTATGGGTCCATTGCACATTGGTAAAAGCAAGATCCAGGCCTTCGTAGTACAGGGCGAAGGGCAATACCACCACGATTGATGCGGCAAACTGCAACACGGTGCCAGTGCGCAAATCAAACTGCGGGCAATGGCGTTTCTGGTACATGGTGCCGGCCGTCATCGACAGCAGCGCAAACACGCATAGCAGCACGCTTGCCCAAGTCAACCCGACCAGGTCGATTTTGGCGTACACCACCAGCGCCACGCCCAGCAGGCCGAAAAACAGGCCCAGCCACTGGCGTGGACGCACCGACTCACCAATCAAGGGCGCGGCGCAGGCCGTCAGCACGGGCTGCATGCCGACGATCAGCGCGGACAGGCCGGCCGGCATGCCCAGCTTGATGGCGCACCAGACGCCGGCCAGGTAGCCAGCCTGCATCAGGATGCCGGCCACGGCGATCTGGCGAAACTGCCCCACCGGCCACGGTGCGCGCAGTACCAGCACCAGCGGCAGCAAAATCACCAGTACGCCCAAGAAACGCAGTAATAAAAACGTCAGCGGCGGCGCATACGGCAAACCGAACTTGGCAACGATAAACCCGGTACTCCATAACAGGACAAAAAAAGCGGGCAAGGCCATCGGCGCCAGGCTGGCAGGAAAGGCCGTTTTATCGCTGGCGCTGTGGGCGGAAGGAAGATTGGACATGGGAACAATTCGGCAAACGTGGCGGCACCATCGGCTGGCGCCAGTGCGGAGAATCAAGTCTAACATGGGCTGCCATGACGGGTCCGGAACGGCTCCAAAAACCGATTTATAAATGAACAATTAACACCAGGGAATTAAATATTTTCCTTTGGAAACAAAGACTTTTGACCTAAATCTATTCAATTGTTGCATCGCACAAGATTCACTTGACTTAACTATTTTTCACCGTAGAATAGGGTTTGTTGCGTTGCACAATTACTTGTTCAGCCAGATAAAAACAGCGTCATCTGCTTCCCCCTAAGGTAAACGCAGCATCAAATTAACCAGATTTTAATATTTTGGAGATTTACAATGTTTTCAATCCCTGAGCAGTTCTCGTCCGCTACCAAATCCAACCTGGAAGCCCAGTTTGCCCTGTTCTCGTCGCTGACGGGCAAGGCCTTCGAAAGCATCGAGAAAATCGTTGAACTGAACCTGACCGCCGCCAAGGCCACGCTGGAAGAGTCGACCGCGACCACCAGGCAACTGCTGGCTGCAAAGGATCCACAAGAATTTTTCTCGCTGAGCGCCGCGCAAGCCCAGCCGACCGCTGAAAAAGCCATCGCTTACAGCCGTCACCTGGCTGCCATCACTTCGGGTGTCCAGGCCGAATTCAGCAAAGCTGCTGAATCGCAAATCGCTGAAACCAACCGCAAAGTCATCTCGCTGGTTGAAGAAGTGACCAAGAACGCACCAGCCGGCTCGGAAAACGCCGTGGCTCTGTTCAAAAGCGCGATCGGCAACGCCAATGCAGGCTACGAGCAGTTCACGAAATCGAGCAAGCAAGCCGTCGAAACCATCGAAGCGAACCTGGCCTCGGCCGTGAGCCAGTTCACGCAAGCTGCTGCCAAAGCGGCACCACAAGCTGCCTGATCAACACAGCAAGCAATGACATGGGCCGCCACGGCGGCCCGGCTGAACCAGCTCCTCCCGGCATCCATCCTGTTCTTCCCCACGGATGCCATTATGCCCCGCTGCGCGCGGGGCATTTTTTGTTTACTCTCCCAAATACGCCGCCTTCACGCGCGGATCGTCGAGCATGTCGGCCGCGTTGCCGCTCATCGTCACCAGGCCCGAATCCATCACATAGCCGCGGTGCGCCGCCTGCAGCGCCAGGCGGGCGTTCTGTTCGACCAGCAGGATGGTAATGCCCTCGGCAGAGACGTTACGAATGACTTCGAAGATCTTCTCGACCATGATTGGCGACAGGCCCATCGACGGCTCGTCGAGCAGCAGCAGCTTGGGATGGCACATCAGCGCGCGCGCCATGGCCAGCATCTGCTGCTCGCCGCCGGACAGGGTGCCGGCCATCTGCGCGGCACGCTCTTTGAGGCGCGGAAACACATCGAACCATTTGGCGATATCGGCTTCGACCCCGGCCGCGTCCGTGCGCGTATAAGCGCCCATCATCAGGTTTTCGCGGATCGACATGCGCGTAAACACGCCGCGCCCTTCCGGCACCATCGCCAGCCGTTTTTCGACCAGGTGGAACGACTTGCTGCCTTTGAGCGACTCGCCCATATAGCTGATGGTGCCGTCGACCTTGCAGGCAGGCAACGTGCCTGTGATGGCTTTCAGCGTGGTCGTCTTGCCGGCGCCATTCGCGCCGATCAGGGCAATCAGCTCGCCCTGGTTCACTTCCAGGTCGATGCCCTTGACGGCCTTGATGCCGCCGTACGCCACGCTCAGGCCTGACACTTTCAAAACATTGCTCATGCGTGCGATCCTCCCAGGTAAGCCTCGATGACGGCCTGGTTCTGTTGTATGTCGGCTGGCAGGCCTTCGGCGATGCGCTTGCCGTATTCGAGTACCGTGATGCGGTCGCACAGCCCCATCATCAGTTTCACGTCGTGCTCGATCAGCAGCACGGTCTTGCCTTCGGCCTTGATTTTCACCAGCAGCTCGCGCAGGGCCAGCTTTTCGGTAGCGTTCATGCCGGCCGCAGGCTCGTCAAGGGCCAGCAGTTGCGGGTCGGTTGCCAGCGCGCGGGCAATTTCAAGGCGGCGCTGGTCGCCGTACGACAGGAAACGCGCCGTGCGGCTGGCGAACTGGGCGATACCGACAAAATCGAGCAGTTCCATCGCGCGCTGGCGGATGGCCGCCTCCTCCTCGCGCGCCGCCTTGTGGCGGAAGATGGCGCCGAACACGCCCTGGTGCGAACGCACGTGGC
>NZ_DAMAGB010000067.1:0-20035 GCF_031995485.1 Janthinobacterium sp. | reverse complement strand
TGGCGCCCGACCATCACGTTTTCCAGCGCCGTCATGTCGCCGAACAGGCGGATATTCTGGAACGTGCGCGCAATCCCTGCCTTGGCCACCTTGTGCGGCGCCGACGGCGAATACGGCTTGCCGGCCAGTTCGAAGGTACCCGTATCGGGCTGGTACAGGCCGGTGATCACATTGAAAAACGTGGTCTTGCCGGCGCCGTTCGGGCCGATCAGGCCATAGATCTGGCCTTGCCTGATGGTAATGCCCACATCGGTCAAGGCCTGCAGGCCGCCGAAGCGCTTGTTGACGCCGGCGATATTGAGAATGATCTGTTCGCTCAATGCGTTCTCCTCAGGCTGATACGACATCGGTCGATTTGTTGGGCTGGTCGACATCATGGTCGGGCCGGTCTTCGCTCTTCGGCGACGGCCACAGGCCGGCCGGACGGTTCAGCATGATCAGCACCATGGCCAGGCCATACAGCAGCTGGCGCAGCACTTCCGCCTCGATCACGACCTTGCCGAACAGCGCCTGCTGGGCTGGCTCGACCACATGGCGCAGCAGCTCGGGGATCGAGGCCAGGATCACGCCGCCCAAAATCACGCCCGGGATATGGCCGATGCCACCGAGCACCACCATCGCCAGCACGGCGATCGATTCGGTCAGCGAGAACGATTCGGGCGAGACAAAGCCCTGGAACGAGGCAAACATGGCGCCCGCCACGCCGCCGAACGAGGCGCCCATCGAGAACGCCAGCAGTTTGACGTTGCGCGTGTTGATGCCCATCGCTTTGGCGGCGATCTCGTCCTCGCGGATCGCCACCCAGGCGCGGCCCAGGCGCGAGTGCTGCAGCCGCTTGGTGACGAACACCACGGCGATGCACAGGAACAGGAACAAGAAGTAATAGGCGTTCACGGACGGCATCGAAAAACCGCCCAGCATCACGGTGCTGTTGCTGCCAGCCTCGCCTGCCAGGTTGACGCCGAACACGCGGATCGGATCGATCAGGTTGATGCCCTGCGGCCCGTTGGTGAAATTGATCGGATCGTTGAGGTTGTTCATGAAGATGCGGATGATCTCGCCAAAGCCCAGCGTGACGATGGCCAGGTAGTCGCCGCGCAGTTTCAGTGTCGGCGCGCCCAGCAGTGCGCCGAACAGGCCGGCCACCGCAGCGGCCAGCGGCACGATGACCCATACCGACAGATGGATGCCGTTCTCGCGGATTTCCGGCCCCATCAGCTGCACCAGCGACTCGCCAAACACCGGATACTGGTTGATCACCGATTCGAGCAGGATGGCGAACTGGGGCGACGCCAGCAGCGCCGTCAGGTAGGCGCCGACCGCGTAAAACGCGATATACCCAAGGTCGAGCAGGCCGGCAAAGCCCACCACGATATTCAGACCCAAAGCGAGCATGATGTACAGCAACGCCATGTCGATGATGCGCACCCACGAGTTGCCGAACTGGGCGGCAAAGAACGGAAACACCATCAGCAGCGCGGCCAGGCCGACCATGCCGGCGTACGCTTTGGCCGGGTTCTTTTTGACGTCGAAGTCGAGCAGTGCCATTTTTTATCTCCTAATGACGTCAGGCGCGGTCAGCCACGCGTTCGCCCATGATGCCGGACGGGCGCAGGGTCAGCACGATGATCAGCACGACAAAGGCAAAGATGTCCTGGTAGTGGCTGCCGAGGAACCCGCCGGTGATATCGCCGATATAGCCGGCGCCCAGACTTTCGATAATACCCAGCAAGATGCCGCCGATCATGGCGCCGTAGATATTGCCGATGCCGCCCAGCACTGCGGCGCAGAACGCCTTCAGGCCGGGGATCGCGCCCATCGAGAATTGAATCGAAGCATAGTTGGCGCCCCACATCACGCCGGCCACGGCAGCCAGTGCGGCGCCGATGGCAAACGTGGCGACGATGACCTTGTCGGAATCGACGCCCATCAGGCCGGCCACGCGCGGATTTTCCGCCGTGGCCCGCATGGCGCGGCCCATCCTGGTTTTTTCCACCAGGATCACCAGCGCGCCCATGGAGATGGCGGCCAGGGCCAGCAGCAGCACTTGCGTCTGCGAAATCACCGCGCCGCCGATATTGATCGGATCGGTTGACAGCAGTTGCGGGAACGGCAGCGGGTTGCGGGTCCAGATCATCATGGCAAAGGTCTGCAGCAGGATGGACACGCCGATGGCGGTAATCAGGGGGGCAAGACGGGGGGCGTTGCGCAGGCGGCGGTAGGCGACCCGCTCGATGATGATGTTGACCAGGATACAGGCGGGAATCGCGCCGAGAATGGCGGTGGCCAGTTTCAGGTAGCCGGGCCAGTCCGGCACATAAATGCCCAGCAGCTTCAAAATGCTCAGGCCCACCATAGCACCGACCATGAGCACGTCGCCGTGGGCGAAGTTAATCAGGTTCAGCACGCCGTACACCATCGTATAACCGAGGGCGACCAGGGCATACATGCTGCCCAGCACCAGGCCGTTGATGATTTGCTGGATGAATGTATCCATGTCAGTTTGCCCTATCGATCTGCATTTGTCGGGAACAACTTTTACCTGCCATGCTGCCGCTGATAAAAAAACGGCACCGAAGGAAAAATTCCTGCAGTGCCATCCTTGGACCATCATCACCAAGTTGGTGCACGCACCATTAACGGGCGCGCGCCTACTTGGCTATAACGACAACATATTCAAGCTCCGAACAATCATAACGATCTTTTGCAAAAACTAAGCTTGGAATAAATCAAACAATTCCGAATTAAATTCAGTTATCAGGCGGGAGTTTCTCCGAAGCTGACCTGCTCGACTACCCGTTTCACGCCATCGAGACCCTTCGGCATCGGGAATGTGACGGCTTCCTGCACGCCGTCCAGTGGCCGCACACTCTTCACGCCACACTCTTTCAGGCGGTCGATCACGGCTTGCACCAGCACCTCGGGCGCCGACGCGCCAGCCGTCACACCCACGCGCAGCTTGCCTTCCAGCCAGGCCGGGTCGATCTGCGAGGCGTTATCGACCATGTACGCAGGCGTGCCCATCTTGTCTGCCACTTCGCGCAGGCGGTTCGAATTCGAGCTGTTCGGGCTGCCGACCACGATCACCACTTCCACCTGCGGCGCCATGAATTTGACGGCTTCCTGGCGGTTGGTGGTGGCGTAGCAAATATCGCCTTTTTTCGGCTCGGAAATATTCGGAAATTTCGCTTTCAGCGCCGCAATAATGTCGCTAGTGTCGTCAACTGACAACGTTGTCTGCGAAACATAGGCCAGGCTGTCCGGATTGGCCACCTGCAAGGCTGCCACATCCTGGAGCGTTTCCACCAGATGCATGCCTTTTTCGGCCTGGCCCATGGTGCCTTCGACCTCGGGATGGCCATCGTGGCCGATCATAATGATCTCGCGGCCTTCGCGGCGCATCTTGGCCACTTCCATGTGCACCTTGGTCACCAGCGGGCAAGTGGCGTCAAAAATGCTTAAACCGCGCGATTCGGCCTCGGCGCGCACGGCTTTCGACACGCCATGGGCCGAAAACACCAGCGTATTGCCGGCCGGTACGTCATCGAGGTCATCGATGAAGATGGCGCCCTTGTTGCGCAGGTCGGCCACCACATAGGCGTTATGGACGATTTCATGGCGCACATAGATGGGCGCACCAAATTGTTGCAGCGCACGCTCGACGATTTCGATCGCCCGGTCAACCCCGGCGCAAAAGCCGCGCGGCTGGGCCAGTAACAGTTCCTTGTCCATGGTCATCTCCTCAGAGCACCGAAATCAACTTGACTTCAAACCGCAGCGGCTGGCCGGCCAGCGGGTGGTTGAAGTCGAACAGGGCCGAATCGTCGCGCATTTCGCGCAGGACGCCGGCAAAACGGCCGCCACCGGGGGCGGCGAAATCGACCAGGTCGCCAATCTTGTAGTCGGCGCCCGGTACCGAGTTTTCGTCCAGCGTGGCGCGCGACACCGATTGCACCAGGTCCGGATGACGCTCGCCAAAGCCTTCGCTGGCGGCCAGCTCGAAGGTTTGATGTGTGCCTTCAGGCAAACCCAGCAGGCGCTCTTCCAGGAACGGCGCCAGCTGGTTCTGTCCCAGCATCAGGGTCGCCGGATTTCCATTGAAGGTAGTGACAATATCAGTACCGTCCAGCGTGGCAAGACGATAATGCAGGGTGAGATAGGCCGCTTTGGTGACAACTGCTGGTTGCTGGTTGGACATGGTCATTTTTCAGGTAACTGATGCAAACCGATATTGTAAGCCACACTGGCCGCGCCTGCCCCATGCGTCCATCAAACGATGAGCATGCCGCACAACACGGGAGAGCAAACATGGCAATCAAGGACTGGCCCGCCCGCGAGCGGCCCCGGGAACGGCTGATCGAAGACGGCGCGCACACGCTGTCGGATGCGGAATTGCTGGCCGTCTTCCTGCGCACGGGCGTGCGCGGCAAGAGCGCGGTGCAGCTGGCGCGCGACACGGTCGAACACTTCGGCTCGCTGCGCGGCCTGTTCGGCGCCAGCCTGGTCAATTTTTCCGCCGTGCACGGCATGGGCAGCGCCAAGTTCGCCCAGCTGCAGGCGGTGATGGAACTGGCGCGCCGCGCCATCGTCGAAGAACTGCAGTCGGGCCAGGCCCTGAACTCGCCCCATGCCGTGAAAGACTATCTGCGCATGACCATGGGCAACCTCGGCCATGAATCGTTCCATGTGCTGTTCCTCGACGTGAAGAACCGCCTGATCAGCACGCGCGAAATGTTTCGCGGCACCCTCACCCATACCAGCGTCTATCCGCGCGAAGTGGTGAAACAGGCGCTGGTGCACAACGCGGCCAGCGTGATGCTGGCGCACAACCACCCTTCCGGCACGCCGGAGCCGAGCGAATCGGACCTGCTGCTGACGCGCGCGCTGGTGCAGGCGCTGTCGCTGGTCGATATCCGCATCCTCGACCATTTCGTGGTGGCCGGCCGCCAGGTGCATTCGTTCGCCGAACACGGCCAACTCTAGGCTGCATGCGCGTCTGCAAAGTTTACCATGTGTAAACAAGGACATACGCATGCCCATCTCTGCTGTTGCCTACCAGTAAACAACGGTGTTTACCAGATTTTTCATGGAGAAAATGGCGGCAACTTCAATTGTTAAATAAATCCAATACAACAAGACACAATTGTTTTTCGCAAGTCATTGATAAATCTGATTTTTTTGGATATACTCTCGTTTTTCCAATTTGGAATGTCTTTAAGGAGTGCGCCATGGCACGTGTTTGCCAAGTCACTGGGAAGAAGCCGATGGTCGGCAACAATGTTTCCCATGCAAACAACAAAACCAAACGTCGTTTTTTGCCTAACTTGCAGAATCGTCGTATTTTTGTTGAATCTGAAAACCGCTGGGTCTCCCTGCGTTTGTCCAACGCCGGTCTGCGCGTCATCGATAAAGTCGGCATCGACGCCGTATTGGTCGACATGCGCGCTCGTGGCGAAAAAGTCTAATTAGCAGAACAAGGGAGCTATCATGGCAAAATCAGGCCGCGACAAAATCAAGTTAGAATCGACCGCCGGTACGGGTCACTTCTACACGACCACCAAAAACAAGCGTACGACGCCTGCGAAAATGGAGATCATGAAATTTGATCCTAAAGCACGCAAGCACGTGACGTACAAAGAAACCAAGATCAAGTAATCGATCTTTGTATCTGAAAAAAAACCGCTCATTGAGCGGTTTTTTTTTGGGGTCAGACCCTTTGGGTCTGACCCCGGCATTTTAAGGGTTGGGACAGGGTTACACTTAACCCGCAAACCCCAAAAGCAAAAACTGGGGTCAGACCCACAGGGTCTGCCCCCTCTCAAGCGTAGCTGCGCAGGCGCAGGGAAAACTCCTGCAGCGACTTGATGCCCGACGCCTCGGCACGCACGCACCAGTCCTGCAGCTTCTGCAGCAGCTGCTCGCGCGTAAAATGCGAGCGCTCCCAGATGGCGCCCAGCTCGACGCGCATATGGTGCATGGTTTCCAGCGACTTGCTGTGCTGGAACAGCTCGGACAATTGCTCGTGATGCGCATCGGCCAGCTTGCCCGGTTCGCGCTGCATCAGCTTGCGCGACGATTTCAGGAAACGCTTTTCCAGTTCTGCCTTGTCTTTCAGGTGTTCCAGCTCTTCCTTCCAGGCCGACTTGATCGACTTGGCGTACTTGGCCATCACGTCATAGCGGTTGGCGATTACCGACTGCAAGGTGTCGAAATCGGCCTCCAGCTTGCCATGCGAGAACTTCGGTTCTGGCGCCAGCTTCTTCACCTTGGCCAGGCCCAGCATTTCCAGGCAGCGGATATACGCCCAGCCGATATCGAACTCATACCATTTTGACGACAGCTTGGCCGACGTTGCATATGTATGATGGTTGTTATGGAGTTCTTCGCCGCCGATCAGGATGCCGAACGGGATGATGTTGGTGGCAGCATCGGCGCAGTCATAGTTGCGGTAGCCCCAGTAATGGCCGATGCCGTTGATGATGCCGGCTGCCGTCACGGGGATCCACATCATCTGCACCGCCCACACCGAAATGCCGATCACGCCGAACAGGGCGAAATTGATGAACAGCAGCGAGACCACGCCCAGCCAGCTGTATCTGGTGTACAGATTGCGCTCGATCCAGTCAGTTGGCGTGCCATGGCCGTATTTGGCCATGGTTTCCAGGTTTTTCGACTCGGCACGGTACAGCTCGGCACCTTCCCAGAATACCTTCTTGATGCCGCGCGTGACGGGGCTGTGCGGATCTTCTTCCGTATCGCATTTTGCATGATGCTTGCGGTGGATCGCGGCCCATTCCTTGGTCACCTGGCCGGTGGTCAGCCACAGCCAGAAACGGAAAAAGTGGCTGGGAATGGCGTGCAATTCCAGCGCGCGGTGCGCCTGGTGGCGATGCAGGTAAATCGTGACGCTGGCGATGGTGATATGGGTCACCACCATGGTGTACAGAAAGACCTGCCATGCGGACAGATCGGTGATGCCTGTTGCCATGAACTGCAATACGTCATGTAAAACGGAACTCAATGTCATTACTACTCCAGGTGGATGGGGCTTGTACACGTTCGCTCCAGCCGCGCTGGAGGGTCAATATTCGACAATTTTAGGCGTGATTGTACGCCCTTATGGGCATGATCAGGCGTTTTTGAAAGCAGGCAGCGAGTTCAGGGCTGCATGCCGGGAGACGTGGATTCAGCTTCCGCGACCCCGGTCAGGGCGGTTGGCGGGGCGCCGATAATACGCAACTCGCGTTGCGGGAATGGTACGGACACCTTATGTTCTTGCAACGTACGCCAAATGGCGCGATTCACATTCGACTTCACCCCGCCAGTGCCGTTTTCCGGATCCGAGATCCAGAAGCCGATCTGCAGGTCCAGGCCATCGGCGCCGAAGCGCACCAGCGTCGCCGACGGTGGTTTGCTTTTGGAAACGCGGGGCACACTGGCCGTCGCCGCTTCCAGTAACGGGAAGATAACGTCAATATCGGTTTCATAGCCAACCGATACGGTGGCAGACAACCATACCATGCGATTGCTGAGCGACATGTTCTGTACGCCGCCCGAGATCAGCATTTCATTCGGCACGATGGATTCAACGCCATCGCCACCCAATAACACAGTATAGCGCGTATTAATCTGCGTCACTTTTCCGCTGAACTGCCCCACCGTGATCATGTCGCCGATGGTCAGGCTGCGGTCGAGCAGGATGATGAATCCGGACACAAAATTGGCGGCAATCTTCTGCAGGCCAAAGCCGAGCGCCACGCCGAACGCGCCGCCGAACACCGACAGCACGGTCAGGTCGATGCCCACCAGCGACAGGCTGACCAGCACGGAAACGAGGATCAGTACGGCGCGGCCCATGCGCGACATCACCACCCGCAAGGATGAGTGCAGGCCCTGCATTTTCATCAGGCGGTCGTCGAGCGCGGTACCGGCCCACATCGCCAGCACCATCAGCACGGCCACCGAAATAGCGGCTTGCAAGATGGCAGCCACCGACACTTTGTTGCGTCCCAGCGGCACCACGATACTTTCCAGGAATTCATGCAATTCCGGCCACAGTCCCGTGATATACAGGGCCATGCCCAGCCATACGACAATGGTAAATACCTTTTCCAGCAGCAGCATGGTCGGGCTGATCTCGCCATGGCGCGCAAAGATGCGGCGCAGCACATAAAAGCCGAAGCGCACCAGCGCCATCGAGGTGCACAGCGGCACCGCGATACTGAGCAGGTTGACGCTCTGGAACCTGGCCAGGAAATGCTGGGATATCCCCAGAAGCAACGCGGTCAGCACCGGTGTCAGGATGCGGATAAAGCTCTCCGTGCGAGTGCGCACTTCGGCGCTGGCCGGCGGCATGGCGGCATCGGCCCGCTTGGCCAGCATGGCGCGCAGCTGGCGCACGAAGATCCAGCTCAGCGCCAGGCAGGCGACGATGGCCAGCGCCTGCCACAGGATGGCCGGTTGACGGAAATCATCGACAAAATCGGTGATCAGATTGAGCAGCGGAGTCTGGGTCATGGCGGATGCAGTGGAAGGTGTGACGGGATGAGCAAGCGCTCACGCCAGGCGGGCTGGCTGGAAACAACAGCGGCCGCTGCGAGTGCAGCGGCCGCCAGCAATACGATTACTCGGCTGCCTCGGCGTCAGCCTCGTCGGCCGGCTTTTCGTCGGCGTAGACTTTTTTCGGCATGACCTTGCGCTCGAACACGGCAGCAAAGAAGCCATCGGTCTGGTGCAAATGCGGCAGCAGTTTCAAATAGTCGCCCATCTCCAGTGCGATCTTCTGCTCGGCCAGCACCTTGTTCATCGGCACCAGGGTGAAGTCGGGATTGGCCGCCAGGAACTGCTCGGCGATCGCATCGTTTTCTTCATTGAGGAAACTGCAGGTGGCGTACACCAGGCGCCCGCCGCCCTTGACCAGGCGCGCGGCGCCGGCCAGGATCGCTGCCTGCTTGGCTTGCAGTTCGACGATGGAGTTCGGCTGCTGGCGCCATTTCACGTCCGGATTGCGGCGCAGGGTACCCAGGCCACTGCACGGTGCGTCGACCAGCACGCGGTCGATCTTGCCGGCCAGGCGCTTGATCTTGGCATCGCGTTCATGCGCGATCTGCACCGGATGCACGTTCGACAGGCCGCTGCGGGCCATGCGCGGTTTCAGCTTGGCCAGGCGTTTTTCCGACACGTCGAATGCGTACAAGCGGCCCGTGTTGCGCATCAATGCACCGAGGGCCAGGGTCTTGCCGCCTGCGCCGGCACAGAAATCGACCACCATCTCGCCGCGCTTGGCGCCGACGATCTGCGACAGGATCTGGCTGCCTTCGTCCTGCACTTCAATGGCGCCGCTCTGGAACAGGGGCATGTTCTGCAGCGACGGCTTCTTGATCACGCGCAGGCCCAGCGGGGCGTACGGCGTCGGCGTGCTGAGGATCGGCGCTTCGGCCAAAGCCAGCATCACGTCGTCACGCGTGGCCTTGAGCGAGTTGACGCGCAGGTCCAGCGGCGCCGGCGAATTCAAGGCATCGGCCAGCTGCATGGTTTCGGCTTCGCCGAACTGGGCGATCAGCTTGTCGAACAGCCACTTCGGCATGTTCGAGCGCATATTGGCCGGCATCAGGTTACGGTCGATCTGCTTGATGCGTTCCAGCCATTCCACTTCTTCTTCCGTCAGGCCGCCCAGCGAATCGGCGCCCATCGCTTCGGCCAGGCCCAGGATGGTCAGGCGGCGCATGGTCGGGCCATTGCCCGCTTCGGCGAAATCGGTAAAGAAGGACTTGTTGCGCAGCACGGCATAGATGCCTTCGGCGATGGCGCCGCGCTCGCGCGAACCGAGGCGTGGGTGGTCGCGGAAATAGCGCGACAGGGTAGTGTCGGCTGGCGCCGTGAAACGTAAAATTTCGCGCAACACTTCTTCAGCATTGGCAAGTATCGCTGGTGGCAATCTCATTGTTATTCTTCCTGTAATATTTTATTGAGGGTCCACGCGGACCTGGCCATGCTCTACCGACAGTTTATCGTCAATGAACAGGCGGATGGCGCGCGGGTAAAGCAGATGTTCCTGTACCAGCACGCGCGCCGATAAGCTCTCTTCTGTATCGCCCGGCAAGACGGGGACCGTGGCGCTGGCCACGGCCGGACCATGATCGAGTTCGGCGGTGACGAAATGCACGGTCGCGCCGTGTTCCGTCACGCCGGCCTCGAGCGCCTGCCGGTGCGTCGCCATGCCCGGGAACAGCGGCAGCAGCGATGGGTGGATATTGAGCATGCGCCCCGCATAGTGCTCGACAAACGGTTCGGTCAGGATGCGCATGAAACCGGCCAGCACCACCAGGTCGGGGGCAAAGCCGTCGATGACGTTCCGCAAGGCCGCGTCAAATTCGGCGCGGCTGGCGTAATCCTTGTTGGCAACGACTGCGGTCGCTATCCCATGTTGCGCGGCAAAGACCAGGCCCTGGGCGTCGGCCCGGTTACTGATAACGGCGGCAATGCGGGCAGGCCATTGTTCGGCTTGCGCGGCACGTACCACCGCTTCCATATTGCTGCCACGTCCGGAAATAAGGATAACGATATTTTTCATAGCGCGCATTGTACCCGCTATGACGGTGCGAACCAAGAAAGGCAGAGGGGATTGTTGCGGCGCAGCATACATGAAAACCGGCGCCAGCAGGTCATTTTTCTGGATGCTGATTCCCGGTGCCGTAGCATTTCAGGCACACGGAAGTAAAGCAAGCGCTTACTCGAAGGAGTAGAAGACGCGGAACGGGACTTTTTTCTCGGCCCAGTAGTCCGCTGCATCACGGAACACATCGAGCAGGATCTCGCGCGCTTCCTTGTCGAATTTCTGGGTATTGGGCAATTGCTCGAGGACTACCAGGAAACCCGTCTGGGTTCCGGCCTTGAACATCGTGTCCGTCAGGCAAAGACGCAAGGCATCGAAATTCTTGGCCAGGTTTTTGGGGAACAAAAATGCTTCGGCGATGATGCCGATGACTTGCTGCTTGGTCAGTCCGGCATTGCAGTGGGCATATAAAAAGTGCTGCCCGAGACGAATCGCCTCGTCTTGTAACTCGGTCACGCGAAAGGCGCGGATGGACTGGACAAGGTTGGGCGGCACGGTTATTAACAAACTCATTTTTCCCTCAAATCGACCTGTTATGTATGGATCTTTTCCGGCTGCTCTGTTTTGCATTCTCCACCTGCGGGTCAATACGCACGCGGCGCGTCGTTCGGCATCGGTTCGGCATGCGAAGACGGCGTTTTTATAAAGCCATACGCGTATTAGGGTAACGTGTTGTCCTGCATGAATCAACCCGAATATGATATCAAACGCAAGATTTGTTACAAACCGCCAGTTTCAAGTCACTTTCAATCTTTTGTATCGATTGAAAGTGCATGTTACAAGCCAAGGGGCAAGCAGCTTGTGTTGTTACATTTTGTTGCCAGCCGTATGACACCGGCGAGAGCAAGCGGATTACACTGGAATCACGTTGCAAATAACACTCTGAAGTTACTCTACATAACGAGGTAAAAAATGAACCTGCAAGCCAAATTGATCGTGTCAGCCCTTTGTATCGGTGCTTTGCCACTTGCCCAGGCCGCCGACTTCGAAGATTTCGGCAAGGTCGTGCGCGTGGTGCCGCAAGTGGAACAGATCAACCGTCCACGCCAGGAATGCCGCACGGAATACGTGCAGGTTCAGGCCCCGCCGCAACAGCGCAGCGCCGGCGGCTCGATCGTCGGCGGTATCGCCGGTGCCCTGCTGGGCAGCCAGGTCGGTAGCGGCAATGGCCGCACGGCCGCCGCCGCTGCCGGCGCGATTGCCGGCGCCGTCGTCGGTGACCGCGTGGACAACCAGAACAACTACCAGGGTGGTCCGCAGGAGCAAGCCATCAAGCAATGCCGCCAGGTCGATCACTGGGAGTCGCGCAACAATGGCTACCAGGTGACCTACGATTACCGCGGCCGCAACTACACCAACATCACCTCGTACGACCCGGGCGAACGCATCCGCCTGCGCGTATCGATCGAACCAGCTCAGCAGTGACGCATGACATAAGCTGCTGCGCGTCGGTATAGGCGTTGTTACCCAGTAGTACATCCTTCTACCAGGCTTTTTACGCAGTAGTACATCCATATAGTGCCGGTCCCCAGGGGCCGGCATTTTTCGTTGCACGCTATAATGCGGCACACTTTCAGGCCGCCTTATGCTTATCAAACGAAAATCCATCGAACAAGTCGAATCCTCGCGTCCCGCGCGCAAGCCGCGCTATGCGCCCGTTACCCTGTCCGAAATGGATGGCGTGCGCTATCTGCATTTCGGTACCGAATGGGTGCAGGGCGCGATGCGCATCCGCAAGCCCGACTGGCCGGAACTGGAATACGCGCAGCAAATGATGGCCTGGATGCTGTGGATTAAAGAACCGCAGCGCGTGGCGCAGCTGGGCCTGGGCACGGCCGCGCTGACCAAGTTCTGCTACCGCACGTTTCCACAGGCGCAGGTCGACGCGATCGAACTGAATCCGTCCGTGATCGCCATCTGCGAGTCGATGTTCAAGCTGCCGCCGAATGACGATCGCCTGCACGTGCGCGAGATGGATGCACTCGACTACGTCAACGACGACGCCAACCACGGCACGCTCGACGCGCTGCAGGTCGACCTGTACGACGCCACAGCGCGCGGGCCCGTGCTCGACAGCGCCGATTTCTATACCGCCTGCTGCGCCTGCCTGGCGCCGCACGGCATCATGACGGTCAATCTGTTTGGCGACCACCCCAGCTATGCCAAAAACATCAAGGCGATGACGTTTGCGTTCGCACAGGTGATCTGCCTGCCGGAAGTCCATGATGGGAACGTCGTGGCGATCGCCTTCAAGACCAAAGTGCCGCTCGATGCCGAGGCGCAAGTCGCCCTGCTCGAACGCGCCAGGCAGATCGTCGCCGATACCAAGCTGCCCGCCAAAACCTGGCTCAAGGGCATCCAGAGCACGCTGTAAGCCGCCCCGCTTTTACCCTGCCGGCGGCCATGAAAGGCGCCGGCCATGTCTCCCTCCCCTGCTTCCGCTCCGCTCGACCTGCAGGAAATCATTTCGTGGCTGCTGGCCGATGGCTATCTGGCCGCCGACACGATTGCCGAAATCCGCACCCGCGCGCAGACCTGTCTGCAGCACAGCAAGCCCATCCACCCGCTATGCGCCGTGGCCGACTGCCAGCTGCGCTCGGCGCTGGCACCGCATGCGCCACTGACTCTCGATACGCTGTGCGCCTGGCTGGCGAAGCGCGCCGGCCTGCCCTATCTGCGCATCGATCCCCTGAACATCGATTTCAGCAAAGTAGCGGACGTGATGACGGCCAGCTATGCGGCGCGCTTCAATATCCTGCCCGTGGAGAGCAACGTGGAACGCATCGTGATCGCCACAGCGCAGCCGTATGCGCTGGGCTGGCAGTCCGAACTGGGACGGCTGGCGCCGCGCAAGCTGCACCTGGTGATCGCCAACCCGCTGCTGATCGCCGATTACATCGCGCAGTTTTTCGGCCTGGCCGGCTCCGTCAAGGTGGCGCGGCAATCGTCCACGCAAGACCTGTCGCTGCGCCACAACTTCGAGCAGCTGGTAGAACTGGGCCGCAGCAAGGGCAGTTTGGACGCCAACGACCAGCATGTGGTGCGCATCGTCGACTGGCTGTGGCAATACGCGTTTGCCCAGCGCGCCTCGGATATTCACCTGGAACCGAAGCGCGACGCCGGCTTCGTGCGCCTGCGCATCGATGGCCTGCTGCACCAGGCGTATCAGGTGCCGCCGGTGGTGATGCTGGCCATGACGGCGCGCATCAAATTGCTGGGCCGCATGGACATGGTGGAAAAGCGCCGCCCCCAGGACGGCCGTATCAAGACGCGCAATGCGCAGGGCCAGGAAATCGAACTGCGCCTGTCCACCCTGCCCACCGCGTTTGGCGAAAAACTGGTGATGCGCATTTTCGATCCCGAGGTGGTCATGAAAAGCCTGGACCAGCTGGGCTTTCCGCCGGCCGACGCACGGCGCTGGCGCGACCTGACGGCGCGCACGCACGGTATCGTGCTGGTGACAGGCCCGACTGGCTCCGGCAAGACCACCACCTTGTACAGCACGCTGAAAGCACTGGCCAGCAGCGAAGTCAATGTGTGCACGGTGGAAGACCCGATTGAAATGGTCGAGCCTGCCTTCAACCAGATGCAGGTGCAGGCCGAGCTGTCGTTTGCCGACGGCGTGCGCGCGCTGCTGCGGCAGGACCCGGACATCATCATGGTCGGCGAAATCCGCGACCTGGCCACCGCCGAGATGGCGGTCCAGGCCGCACTGACGGGCCACCTGGTGCTGTCGACCCTGCACACCAACGATGCGCCGTCGGCCGTGATGCGGCTGCTGGAACTGGGCGTGCCAGCCTACCTGCTCGAAGCGAGCCTGGTCGGCGTGCTGGCCCAGCGCCTGCTGCGCTGCCTGTGCCCCGATTGCAAGCAGGAAGACGCGGCGCCAGCGGACGCCCAATGGCACAGCCTGACGGGTGGCCAGCTGGCGCGCCCCACTGCCAGCTACCTCCCCGTCGGCTGCCCGCAGTGCCGGCAAAGCGGCTACCGGGGCCGGGCCGGCATTTATGAACTGTTGACCGTTAGCGAACGCTTCAGCCAGCTGGTCAGGGAAGGCGCCGACCTGCATGCCTTGCGGCGCCAGAGCATGCTGGACGGCATGACGCCGCTGCGGCTGGCCGGCGCACACAAGGTGGCCGAGGGCATGACCACCATCGGCGAAGTGCTGAAGATTACGGCGGCGCTGCACCAGCTTGCCGGCTAGCAGCCAAAAAAGGACTTTGCATTCTTTCGCCAGCCATATATAATGCGGCCTCTTTCGGGTCGTTAGCTCAGCTGGTAGAGCAGCGGACTTTTAATCCGTTGGTCGCAGGTTCGAATCCCGCACGGCCTACCACGAATGCGCAGTACGAAAAAGCCCATCTTCACGGATGGGCTTTTTTCGTTAACGTACGAATGCCGGCGGCTGGCGCGGTGCTACCATGGGGCCATGTCCATCACCGACCTCGAAGGCCTTCGTGAAACTTGCCACCCTCTTTCTGCTTGCCGCTTCTCATCTTTCTGCACAGACTCAGACGCCCATCGTGCTCGATGGCCAGTACAGCCTGCGCACGGACGAAACGAGCTTGCAGCTGATCGGCGAACATGTCTGCTTCGCACCGGACAAGGCCCAGTGGGGGCGATTGCCGCGTCCGGCAGCCAAGCACGATGCCTGGTTCTGCTTTGCCAACGACGCCGAAGCGCGCAAGCTGTTGCGCGTGCCCGTACGACAGCCTGACAATTGCGGCTGGCAGGCGCGTGCCCGCATCATCATCGACACGTACCAGCCGTATCTGCAGGAGGGCGACGGCCACGACATGGCGCGCCTGGCATCGGTGGACAAGGTGGCGCAGCCGAACGCCATCGCCTGCGAATAGTTTTAATCCAGCTCGTATTCCTGCAAATAGCGCGCAAACAGTGCGTGGTCCGACAAAGGACACGCCAGGCCCGCATTCCAGTCGGCCAGCAGCAATTGCTCCGGCAACGGCAGGCGCAGCAGTTCCGGCATGGCGTCGCTGCACCACAGGTCGGCCACGATACCGTGCTCATCGAGGCCGGCGAACAGGGTTTCCGTATCCTCCCCGCCAAATGCCAGTACATTCCTGCATTCCACGCGGTAGCTGCTGTAGCCGGTAAATACGGCGTCGTACGGCGGCAGCACATCCTGCACTGCCAGCCGCAGCTGCTCGGCCGTGATGCCCAACGTACACAGCTTCGACGCTGCCTCTTCGCGCACATGCATCTCGGTCCAGCCGGCGCCGCTCCGGTGGGCGCCGGCAAACACCTGCTGTTCTCCCATCTGCCTCAAGCAGTGTTGCAGGCTGTCGAGCGGCAGCAGCTCGACCTGGCAGAAGTCGTCTTCGTGATAATAGGCCTCGCGCATCATTTCACCAGCAACTCTTCCAGTTGCGTATTGCGGCGCGCTGTCAATACCGCAGCCCACGTGTCGCTGCTGACGGACGGATAGTGCGCGGCGCCAAAGGCCAGCCACGCGTCGCGGTACTTGAGCCACAGGCGCTGGGTGTCGCGGATGCCGTCTTTCTCGACGGCGCCGGCGTAGGTGTCTGCAGGCTGCTTCATCAGCTTGCCGTAGATCACGTTCAGCTGTTTGTCGCGCGCCTGCGCCTGTGCCTTGGTAGCAGCGGCCGGCAGCTTGCCCGCTTCATATTGCTTGACGTCCTGCGCCAGCAATTCCAGCTCGGCATTACGGGCGGCGATGCTCATGGCGGCGCGCGCCGTGCCGCTAAGGTCGGTTTCCTTGCCGGCACGGGCGTCGGCAAAGTTGGCTGTCGCCGTTTCCAGTTTCCTGAACGATGCCTGCGCTGCGGCCGGCCAGTTGGCGTTGGTCTTGCCGGTGGCGGCGCTGCGCGCACGGTTTTTCTGGCGCGCATCGATGGCGCTGCATACGCCCATCATGTAGCCACTGGTAATGTCGTCGCACAGGTCGATATTGCCCTGCCCGCTGGCGGCCAGTTGTTGCAGGTGTTCGACGCGGCCCGCCATCTCGGCCGGTGCGGCGCCGATGCTGCACGCGTATTTCAGCGCCAGCGGCGGCGCCTTGGCCACGCCCTGCCCGTTTTGGTACAGCATCATCAGCACTTCGCTGTTGTTGGTTGCCACGGCGCAATGGCGCACCTGGCGCCAGTCTTCCGGCTTGGCGGCGGACATACTCTTGGTATCGTAATACAGGTCGCTGGCCTTGCATTGCTGCAAAGAGGCGGCGGCGGACGGCGCGGGCAGGTCGGCCGGCGGCGGCGCGGCCATGGCGACCTTCATGCAGGCCGCATACCAGGCGGTCGTTTCCGCCTGGCCCACGCCCATGGCGCTGGTATTCGGGTACGGCGCAGCGTCGGCGGCGATCGACTGGCCTGCCAGCAGAGCCGTCGAAGCCAACACGGCCGTTTTCAATAAGGATAGATAAATTTTCATGGGCTGGCGGCGCGAGCGTAAGGAAAGCGGCAAGTTTAACTGATCGACAAGCGGCGCCGCGTCCGGCAGGCAGCGCATGGCGATGGTAAGTAACGGTACCTCGCCTTGGCATGCGGCAAATTCATCGGCAATAATGTTGCCCTTCGTATTCTTTTCAATCACGTCCAGGACCCTGCTCATGACATCACCCCGTCTTCGCCGTTCCCTTGCTTCGCTGCTGATCGCGGCGGCATGCGCCTCGCTTGCCCAGGCTGCCGATACCACGGCCGCCACTCCCGCTGCCGCCACGCAAACCGCCAAACATGCCATCACGCATGAAGATGTGTGGCTGATGAAGCGCGTGGGCGCGCCGGTCGCCAGCCCCGACGGCAAATGGGCCGTGTTTTCCGTGGTCGACAGCGCCTACGACAGCAAGGACCAATGGTCGGACCTGTGGATCAAGTCGCTCACGGACGACAGCGCGGCGCGCCGCCTGACGTTTTCAAAAGGTGGCGAAGGCGCCGTGGCCTGGTCGCCCGACAGCCGCCAGCTGGTGTTCGTCGCCAGGCGCGACGGTGACGAGGCCGGCCAGATCTACCGACTGGACGTGGTGGCTGGCGGCGAAGCACAACGTTTGACCACCCTGACCCTGGGCGCGCGCATGCCGAAGTGGAGCCCGGACGGCAAGCAGCTGCTGTTTATCAGCGACATCTACCCCGGCAACAAGACCGAAGCGGACGTCAAACAGAGCGCGAAAGAGCGCAAGGACCGCAAGTACAGCGCCCGCTCGTATGAAACCACGGCGCCGCGCTACTTCGACAAATGGCTGACCGACAAGCAGGTGCGGCTGTTCGTGATCGATGTACAAGCTGCGGCCCAGCCGGAATCGCCCCCGCGCGATATCCTGTCTGGCACGCAACTGGTGGCGCTGCCGGGCTTTGGCGGCGGCCAGGGCGATGAAGGACAGTCGCTGGACGCGATCTGGACGCCGGACGGCAAGGGCGTGGTGTTCAATGCGGCCACCAACCACGATGCGGCCCAGCGCGCCGCCGTGCACTCCCAGCTGTACCTGGTGCCGGCAGCCGGTGGCGAGCCGCAGAAGCTGACACAGGACCAGCGCAGCTATGGCGCGCTGAAATTTTCCGCCGACGGCAAGACGCTGTTCACCCTGAGCGACGCGGAAACGCCGGGCAAGGTCTACGACGTGAAACGCCTGGCCAGCTTTGCCTGGCCGCTGGTCAATCCTGCGCCGACCATCCTGACTGACAAGCTCGACCGTTCGATCTCGCGCTTCGTGCTGCCGGACGGCGGCAAGCGCGTGATTTTCAGCTATGAACATGCTGGCCTGGAAAAGCTGTATTCGATGGATGTGAAAGGCGGCGAGGTACGCGACGAGCCGTCCTTGCCTACCGGCAGCATCAGTTCGCTCAGCAGCGGCGGCAAGGCGCTGGTCGGCGTCTGGGAGTCCAGCATCAATCCGCCTGAAATCTATGCATTCAACGGCAAGCAGCCGAAACGCCTGACCGATTTCAATACGGAGAAGGCCGGCAAGATAGCCTGGCAGGCGCCCGAACACTTCTGGTTCAGGACAGCGGACGGCCGCCAGATCCACAATATGATCGTCAAGCCGGCCAACTTCGATCCGAACAAAAAATATCCGCTGTTTACCGTGATCCACGGCGGCGCGGCCAGCATGTGGCGCGACCAGTTCGTGCTGCGCTGGAACTATCATCTGCTGGCCAAGCCCGGCTATATCGTGCTGCTGACCGACTACAAGGGTTCGACCGGATATGGCGAGGAGTTTGCCCGCTCGATCCAGTTCGATCCGCTGAAAGGACCGGCCGACGAGATCAACCAGGGCGTCGACGAAGCGATCAAAAAATATTCCTTCATCGACAGCAACAAACTGGCAGCGGGCGGCGCCAGCTATGGCGGCCACCTGGCCAACTGGCTGCAGGCGACCACCACGCGCTACAAGGCCATCGTCTCGCACGCGGGCGAGATGGACCTGATCATGCAATGGGGCACCAGCGACGGCGGCTTCGGCCGTGAAGTCAATGCGGGCGGCCCGGTCTGGTCCAACCTGCCCGTCTGGCGCGATCAAAGCCCGATCATGCAGGCGGGTAACCACGAAAAAGGCACGGGTTTTACCACCCCGATCCTGATCACAGTGGGCGAACTCGACTATCGCGTGCCGGCCAATAATGCGCTGATGAACTTTGCGGTGCAGCAGCGCCTGAATGTGCCGGCCAAGCTGCTGGTGTTCCCCGATGAAAACCACTGGATTTTAAAAGGCGAGAACAGCCGCTTCTTCTATAGCGAAGTGGAAGGCTGGCTGGCAAAGTATCTGAACTGATCTCTGCCAGCGCCGTTGAAAGCCGGCTCCTGCTCAGGCAGGACCGGCTTTTTTAGGCTATGTCACCATCATGTGTGGAAAGGTTCCCATGGTGGCCTTGAGCAAGCTTTGTGACGAGATAATTCTCCTGGCATCAAGGATCCAGCGCCATCCCAGATAGTTCGGCAGATAGCGTGTCGCCACGCCATGAAACGCGCTCAGCCATCCGCGCAGGCGGCTGTGATAGGCATTCACGTTCTGGACGTGGACGGTGCCACGCACGCGGATGCCCGCGCGCAAGTTCACCGCCGCATGCGCAATACCGAACTCGCGGGCGAACACGGGATAGGCAGGATGGCCATCGCTCACCAGCAAAATGTCGCGATCGATGATGCCCGGCAGGCATGCTTGCAGTTTGGCCTTGCTGAGCTGGCCACGGCCAGCGACAAAATCGATGGTTTGCCCGGTGCGGTCGCGCGCCACCAGGATGCACACATGTTCATCGGAAATGCCGCGCTGGCGCGCTGCGCCGCCACGCTGGCGCGCCGGCCGCGTCAGGTGCCGCGATCCCTTCTGTGATTCGAGCAGATACATCTCATCGGCTTCGGTAATGCCGTGCAGGCAGCGGGGCCGGTCGGTCTTCGCCAGCGCCAGGAAACGATGGCGCCAGCGAAAGCTGGTGTTGCGGTGGATGTGAA
>NZ_DAMAGB010000066.1:0-27831 GCF_031995485.1 Janthinobacterium sp. | reverse complement strand
GAGGTCAGCTCTTCCATCGACGAGGCCGTCTCCTCCAGCGAGCTGGCCTGTTGCTCGGTGCGCGAGGACAGGTCCATATTGCCGGCCGCGATTTCGGACGAGGCGGTGGCAATCGTGTCGGTGCCGCTGCGCACCTGGCCGACGATGCCGACCAGGCTGTCGTTCATGGTTTTCAGCGCCTGCATCAGCTGGCCCGTTTCATCGCGGCTGGCGACCGTGATGGTGCTGGTCAGGTCGCCGGCAGCTACCGTTTCGGCCACCTTGACGGCGGCGCGGATCGGGTGCGTGATCGAGCGGGTAATGCGCCAGGCGAAAATGACGCCCACCAGCACGGCCAGCAGGCCCAGTTCGATCAAAAGGATGCGGGTGCTGCTGTACTCCTGCATGATGCTGTCGGCCACACCATCGGCGGCCTTGATCTGCATCTCGGAAAAACGTTTGACTTCGGCCAGGTAGGCAGTGGTGATCGGCGTGACTTCCTTGTCGAACATCAGCTTGGCGGCGTCGAAGTTGCCGTCGGCTTTCAGCTGGAAGGCGCGGGCACGCACGGTCACGTATTCGGTGCGCACCTTGCGCACCACCTGGAACTGTTCTTTCACTGCCGGATTGCGCAGCGAGGCGGCGATCTGGTCCTGCAGCTGGCTCGACCGGTCGGCATGCGCCTTCAGGTCGGCTTCGATCTTGCCGCGCACGACAGGATCGGTGATTTCGAACGAGGCCACGCCGCGCACGCTGTTGATCTCGATGATCTTGGCCCATTCGGCCACCATGCGCTGGTTCTTGATGCTGGTATGGATCAGGCGGTAGGTCAGGTCGCTGGCTGTCTGCATGCGCACGATGGCGGTCACGGTGAGGGCGGCAAGCAACAGCAAGACGATAGCAAAGCCGGCGCCAAGGCGGCTGCCGATATTCAGGTTTTTCATGGTGGTCCTAGCAGTTCATTAATCATTGATCGCCGCCGCTCCAGGGGGAGTGGGGGCGCCGCAAGGCGCATGGGATCGGGGTTTTCGGTGCCGCAGACAGCTGCTGCGGCAAGCCACATCATGCGTGGCGATGGAGGTGAAGCAAGGGCACAGCGATCGGATAGATCGTGACCCGCAAAACAGCGAGTATAACATTGATGCTAGGAAATAGTTTTTCAAAGCAATAAGAATGTGTTTTTGATATGCAATTGGTGTGGTTTATTTACCTCAAGTGGCCTGTCTATAAGTACTGTTACTTACATTTCCCTGAAATGGTCCGTTATTTATTGCCGGACTGTTCATGGGATACTTGCGCTACTGACCAAAAGGATATGCCATGGATTCCACCGATCTGTCTTTTTTCGCCGCCGTTGCGCGCAGCGGCGGCATCACGCGCGCCGCCAGTGCGCTGGGCACGGTGCCGTCGAACGTGACGCAGCGTATCCGGCGGCTGGAACTGCAACTGGGCGTGCCGCTGTTTTACCGCCACCGGCGCGGCATGACGCTGAGCGCGGCCGGCGAGCGGCTGCTGCCGTATGCGGCCACCGTGGAGCAGGCGCTGGCGGACGCCTGCAAGGCGACGCAGGCGGGCGGGGCGCCGGCCGGGCCGCTGGCGATCGGCGCGATGGAAACCACCGCCGCGCTGCGCCTGCCCGACATGCTGGTGCGCTATGCCACCGAGTATCCCGAGGTCGACCTGACCCTGCGTACCGGCACCTCGCAGGAAATGCGCGACGCCGTGCTGGCGCGCACGCTCGATGCGGCGCTGGTGGCGGCCACCGTGATCGACGCGCCGGCGCAGCCGGAGCTGATCGCGGAAAGCGTGGGCGTGGAAGAGCTGGTGATCGTCACGGCGCCGTGGGTGGCCGTGTTCGGCCCGGCCAGCATCTGGTCCAGCCTGACTGACGCCAAGCTCATCGTGTTTCGCGACGGCTGCTCGTACCGCGACCTGCTGGAAGCCGTGCTGCAGCGGCGCGGCGTGGCGCGCCTGCGGCTGATGGAACTCGGTTCGCTCGACGCCATCGTCGGTTGCGTGCGCGCCGGCATCGGTGTCAGCCTGCTGCCGCGCGCCGTGGTCGAGCCGCTGGCGGCGGACGGCAGCCTCGCCATGCACCGGCTGCCCGATGGCGCGGGCACGGTGGAGACCTGGTGCGTGCGCCGCCGCGATACGCTGGCTTCGGCCGCGCTGGAAGCGTTCTTGCAGCGCGTGCGGCTGCAATATGCAGAGGCCGCAGGGGCGCCTGCGTTCGGTATCGGTGATGGCAGCGTTTCCCCGGACAGAAAGCTCATTAACGTTGTCTAATGGGTGCATCCCCATCTTGAAAGGACGGCCATGACACCCATCACTCCTGCCAACCGCATCAATGCCTTGCTGGGCATCGAGTTGCCCGTGATCCAGGCACCGATGGTGGCGTCGGCCATGCACGAACTGGTGATCGCTGTGGCGCAGGCGGGCGGCCTCGGTTCGCTGGCCTGCGCGGGGCTCGATGCGCAGCAGATCCGCGCCGAGTTGGCGGTCATTCGCCAGCACACCGGCCAGAGCATCAACCTGAACTTTTTCTGCCACCGCCAGCCCGAGGTGGATGCAGCGCGCGAAGCGGCCTGGCGCGCGCACCTGCAGCCATATTATGTGGAGCTGGGCATCGATCCGGCGCAGCCGATTCCCACCTCCGTGCGCCATCCGTTCGGCGAGGAAATGTGCGCGCTGGTCGAAGAACTGCGCCCCGGCGTGGTCAGCTTTCATTTCGGCCTGCCTGCGCCGGAGTTGCTGGCGCGCGTGAAAGCGACGGGCGCTACCGTGCTGTCGTCGGCCACCACCGTGGCCGAAGCGGTCTGGCTGGAGCAGCACGGCTGCGACGCCATTATCGCGCAAGGCTGGGAAGCGGGCGGCCATCGCGGCATGTTCCTGTCAGACGATATCGATGCGCAAGTCGGCACCTTTGCGCTGGTGCCGCAGATCGCCGATGCGGTGAACCTGCCGGTGATCGCGGCCGGCGGCATTGCGGACGCGCGCGGCGTGCGGGCGGCGCTGGCGCTGGGCGCCGATGCGGTGCAGGTGGGCACCAGCTACCTGCTGTGTCCGGAAGCACGTACCTCCGCCGTTCACCGGTCCGCGCTGGCCGCCACACGCGACGATGCCACCCGGCTGACCAATGTGTTCACCGGGCGCCCCGCGCGCGGCATTGCCAACCGGCTGGCGACGGAACAGGGGCCGATGAGCGCACTGGCGCCGGCGTTTCCGCTGGCCGGCGGCGCTTCGCTGCTGCTCAAGCAGAAGGCCGAGGCGCAGGGCAGCGGCGACTTCAGCCTGCTGTGGTCGGGACAGGCGGCGCGCCTGGCGCACAGCCTGCCGGCGGGGCAGCTGACGCGGCTGCTGGGCGCGGCGGCACAGCAGTCACGATCCCGCTGAATGTTGTTGGTTGGTAACTTTCGTTGTCACGATCAGCCTCGACCGTGATTGAGGCGTAAAATAACGATATATGGCAAAAGCATGGTGTTCATGCGTTATTGATATGACATTGTGCGCCATCGTATGACTTTTTATTTTACTCACCTCATAGAGGCCTGATATGGTTCAGATGTCAAGGCGCCAGTTCCTCAGGGTAACTGGCGCGACCATTGCCGGCTCCAGCCTCGCCATGCTCGGTTTTGCACCGGGCCAGGCGTTGGCGGAAGTGCGGCAATACAAGCTGTCCCGGACCACCGAGACACGCAATACCTGTCCTTACTGTTCGGTAGGATGCGGGATCCTGTTGTACGGCCTGGGCGACGGCGCGAAAAACGCCGTCTCCAGCATCATCCACGTGGAAGGCGATGCCGATCACCCCGTCAATCGCGGCACCCTGTGCCCGAAAGGCGCCAGCCTGATCGACTTCATCCACAGCCCCAACCGTCTGAAAGTGCCGGAATACCGCGCGCCGGGCGGCACCGAATGGCAACCGATTTCCTGGGACGTGGCGCTCGACAAGATCGCGCGCCTGATGAAGAACGACCGCGACGCCAACCTGATCGAAAAGACGGAAGATGGCAAGACCGTCAACCGCTGGCTCTCCACCGGCATGCTGGCCGCGTCCGCCGGCAGCAACGAGGTCGGTTACCTGACCCACAAGACAGTGCGCAGCATGGGGATGCTGACCTTTGATAATCAGGCGCGTGTATGACACGGACCGACGGTGGCAGGTCTTGCCCCGACGTTTGGCCGTGGCGCGATGACGAATCATTGGGTCGATATCAAGAATGCCGATGTGATCCTGGTCATGGGCGGCAATGCAGCAGAAGCACATCCTTGCGGATTCAAATGGGTAACGGAAGCAAAGGCGCATAACAAGGCCAAGCTGATCGTTGTCGATCCGCGTTTTACCCGTACCGCATCCGTGGCAGATTACTACTGCGCCACGCGGACCGGCACGGACATCGTCTTCCTCGGCGCGATCATCAATTATCTGCTGACGAACGACAAGATCCAGCATGAGTACGTGCGCAACTACACGGACATGCCGTTTATCGTGCGCGAAGACTACGCGTTCGACGACGGGCTGTTCTCTGGTTTCGACAAGGAAAAAGGCAAGTACACCGACAAGGCCACCTGGGATTACGAGATCGGCGACGACGGCTATGCGCTGGTCGACCCGACCCTGGAACACCCGCGCTGCGTCTACCAGATGATGAAGAAGCACTACGCGCGCTACACGACCGAGATGGTCGAGCGCACGTGTGGCGTGTCGGCCGACAAGTTCCACAAGGTGGCGGAAGCCCTGGCTTCGACCGCCGTGCCCGGACGCGCCGGTACCATCCTGTACGCGCTGGGCTGGACCCACCATTCGACCGGTGCGCAGACCATCCGCACGGGCGCCATGGTGCAGCTGTTGCTGGGCAATATGGGCATCGCCGGCGGCGGCATGAACGCCTTGCGCGGCCACTCGAACATCCAGGGCCTGACCGACCTGGGCCTGATGTCGAACTTGCTGCCGGGTTACATGACCCTGCCGAACGAAGCCGAGCAGGACTTCGACGGCTATATCGCCGCGCGCGCCACCAAGCCGCTGCGGCCGAACCAGCTCAGCTACTGGAGCAATTACCGCAAGTTCCACGTCAGCTTCATGAAGACGTGGTGGGGCGACTTTGCCACGGCCGAGAACAACTACGCGTTCGACTACCTGCCGAAACTCGACAAGCCGTACGACCTGATGCAGGCCATCGAGCTGATGCACCAGGGCAAGATGACCGGCTACATCTGCCAGGGCTTCAATGTGCTGGCCTCCGCGCCGAACAAGCAGAAGGTTACCGAAGCGCTGTCCAAGCTCAAGTTCCTGGTGGTGATGGACCCGCTGGCGGTGGAAACGGGCGAATTCTGGAAGCCGCACGGCGAGTTCCACGAAGTCGATTCGAGCAAGATCATGACCGAGGTGTTCCGCCTGCCGACCAGCTGCTTTGCCGAAGAGCGCGGTTCGCTGGTCAGCTCCTCGCGCGTGCTGCAGTGGCACTGGCAGGCGGCCGAACCGCCGGGCCAGGCGCGCAGCGACCTCGAGATCATGTCGGGCCTGTTCCTGCGCATGCGCACCATGTACCAGAAAGAGGGCGGCAAGTTCCCGGATCCGATCGTCAACCTGACGTGGAATTATGCGCAGCCGCATAACCCGCAGCCGGAAGAGATCGCCCGCGAATTCAACGGCAAGGCGCTGGCCGACCTGTACGATCCGAAAGACGCCACCAAGCTGCTGGTCAAGAAGGGCGAGCAGCTGGCCTCGTTTGCGCAGCTGCGCGACGACGGCAGCACCTCCAGCGGTTGCTGGATTTTCGCCGGCAGCTGGACCCAGGCGGGCAACCAGATGGGACGGCGCGACAACAGCGACCCGACCGGCATCGGCCAGACCTTGGGCTGGGCGTGGGCGTGGCCGGCGAACCGCCGCGTGCTGTACAACCGCGCTTCGTGCGACCTGAAAGGCAAGGCCTTCGATCCGACCCGCAAGTTGATCGAATGGAATGGCACCAACTGGAGCGGGGCCGACATTCCCGACTTCAAGGTCGACGAACCGCCGGAAAACGGCATGGGGCCGTTCATCATGCTGGGCGAGGGCGTGGCGCGATTCTTTGCGCGCGGCGCCATGGCCGAAGGGCCGTTCCCCGAACATTACGAGCCGTTTGAAAATCCGCTCGGCTACAACCCGATGCATCCGAAAAACCCGCAGGCGACCAGCAATCCGGCCGCGCGCGTGTTCGCCGATGACCGGAAAATGTTCGGCACGCATGAGGAGTATCCGCATGTGGCGACCAGCTACCGCCTGACCGAGCACTTCCATTACTGGACCAAGCATGCGCGCCTGAACGCCATTATCCAGCCCGAGCAATTCGTTGAAATCGGCGAAGAGCTGGCGAAAAGCATCGGCGTGGTGGCCGGCGGCCGGGTACGTGTCAGTTCCAAGCGTGGCCATATCATCGCCAAGGCGGTGGTGACCAAGCGCATCAAATCGCTGAAGATCGAGGGCAAGCAGGTGCACACCGTGGGCCTGCCGCTGCACTGGGGCTTTGCCGGGGTGGCCAAGCCAGGCTATCTGATCAATGCCCTGACGCCGGGCGTGGGGGATGCGAATTCGCAAACGCCGGAATTCAAGTCCTTCCTGGTGAAGGTGGAAAAAGCATGATGGGAGCTCAATAATGGCACTGCAATCCTTAGATATCCGGCGCCTGTCCGCCACCACCGTGACCCCGCCGCAGGCGAGGACGCCGGTGACGGGCACGGTGGCCAAGCTGATCGATGTGTCGAAATGCATCGGCTGCAAGGCTTGCCAGACGGCGTGCATGGAATGGAACGACTTGCGCGATGAAGTCGGCGAAAACCATGGCACCTACGACAACCCGACCGACCTGACGCCGCAATCGTGGACGGTGATGCGTTTTGCCGAACACGAAAGCAACGACGGCAACCTGGAATGGCTGATCCGCAAGGACGGCTGCATGCACTGCGAAGACCCGGGCTGCCTGAAAGCCTGTCCGGCGCCGGGCGCCATCGTGCAGTACACCAACGGCATTGTGGATTTCCACCAGGAAAACTGCATCGGCTGCGGCTACTGCGTGGCCGGCTGTCCTTTCGACGTGCCGCGCATTTCGAAAAAGGACGACCGCGCCTACAAGTGCACGCTCTGTTCGGATCGCGTGGCCGTCGGCCAGGAACCGGCCTGCGTGAAAACCTGCCCGACCGGCGCCATCGTGTTCGGTACCAAGGAAGACATGAAGGTGCATGCGGAAGAGCGCATCGTCGACCTGAAGTCGCGCGGCTTTGAAAACGCCGGCCTGTACGATCCCCTGGGCGTGGGCGGCACGCACGTGATGTACGTGCTGCACCATGCCGACAAGCCGCGGCTGTACTCGAACCTGCCGGACCGCCCACGGATCAGCCCGATGGTCGGTTTCTGGAAGGGCTGGTCCAAGCCGCTGGCCGTGGCCGGCATGGCAGCGACCGCCCTGGCAGGCTTCTTCCACTACACGCGTGTCGGTCCGAACGAGGTGAGCCGCGAAGAAGAGAACGAGGCACTGGAAGAGGCCAACCGCATCCGGGAGGAACAACATGAGCCACGTTGAGCATCATGATGCGCATCATAGTGAAGATCCTTTGCGCGACAAGGACGGCAATCCGCTGATACAGCGCTACAACCCCAATGAGCGCAGCAATCACTGGATCACCGCCATCACCTTCGTGATGCTGGCCTTGTCGGGCCTGGCCATGTTCCATCCGTCGATGGCGTGGCTGGCGCTGCTGTTCGGCGGCGGGCAATGGACGCGCATCCTGCATCCGTTTGCCGGCCTGGTGATGTTCGTCTCGTTCGCGATCTTGGTGGTGCGCTTCTGGCACCACAACAAGTTCGAGGACGGCGACAAGCAGTGGCTGAAACAGATCGACGACGTGCTCAACAACCGCGAAGAAAAGCTGCCCAAGATCGGCAAGTACAACGCCGGCCAGAAGATCCTGTTCTTCGTGCTGCTGTTCTGCATGTGCGGTTTGCTGCTGTCGGGCATCGTGATCTGGCGCGCGTATTTTGCGTTCTATTTCCCGATTCCCGTCATCCGCTTTGCCGCCCTGCTGCACGCTGGCTGCGCCTTCGGCATTATTTGCGCCATCATCGTGCATATCTATGCCGCCCTGTGGGTCAAGGGTTCGATCGGCGCCATGGTGCGCGGCACCGTCACCTACGGCTGGGCGCGCAAGCACCATCCGAAGTGGTTCGAGGCGGTGATACGCAACGACAAACACCAGGGTTAGCCTTGTAAGCCAGATACAAGAACTGGGGTCAGTCGCAACGGACTGGCCCCGTTCTTTTTATCGATTAAAATACTTTACGGCATAGCCATTATCCGTTGGCTCTGCCTTGCTTTTTTTGATGGGAACTCCATTGGTACAACGAATTCTTCAGCCGGGCGAAATCGAAGGCCTGGACCACAACGCGATTCCGCGCCTGCTGCTGCCGCAGCCCACCAGCCTGTTTACCGCGCGCGCGCTGCGCTTGCGCGAACTGGCGCAGGGCAAGATCAAGGGTATCCCGGTCGACGCCGGCATGCAGGGCTACCTGGTGCTGATGGCCGCGCTGGCCGATGCGCAGGCGGCGGTGGTGGCAAAACTGGCGCCTGGCGCCGTGCCGGTGGCCGACGCCGATGCGCTGCGCCGCGCGGTCCAGCACCGCATGCCGGTGCTGCCGGTCAGCGGCGCGCGTCCGCCCGTCTGGCGCGATATCTTCCGTGACCTGCTGAGCGAACTGGCCGCCACCGCCACCGCCCAGCCGGCGCTGTCCGCCGGCCTCACGCAGGTGCTGGCGCAGCTGCGCGCGCTGGACGACGTGGCGCTGGACGCCTGCGCCGACGCCGTGCTCGATGAAAACGGCGACCACCTGAACCCTATGCACGCGCCGTTTGTCGCCGCCGCGCTGCAGATCCTGTGGTCGACGTCAGCGAGCCAGCTGCGCGCCACGCGCGTGCCGGACCTGGAAACAGGCGCGCTGTGTCCTGTCTGCGGCTCGCATCCGGTCGCCAGCGTGATCCGCATCGGCGGCCAGTCGCAGGGTTATCGCTATCTGCACTGCGGCATCTGCGAAAGCGAATGGCATATGGTCCGCGTAAAGTGCTCGACCTGCGAACAGAACGGCAAGATCGCCTACCAGGGCCTGGATGCCAAGGACGCGGCGCCGTTCGACCCGGTCACGGCCAAGGACGACAAGCTGGCCAACAAGGCGAATGACCCGAAAAAGGTGGCGCGCGCGGAGACCTGCGACGACTGCCATACCTACCGCAAGGTCTTCAACCAGGAGCACGATTACAACGTCGAGCCGCTGGCCGACGACCTGGCCAGCCTGATGCTTGATCTGCTGGTCGGCGAAGCGGGCTACCAGCGCGCCAGCGGCAATCCGCTGCTGTGGCTGGGGAAAAGCGACGGCGGCGAGGGCCAGCCAGCATGACGGCCGCCGGGCAAACCGTGCGCCTGCCGTCGGTAGACCGCATCCTGGGCGACACGGCTTGCCTGGGCTTGACCGCGCAGTACGGCCGCGTGCAGACGCTGGCCTGCGCGCGCGCCGTGCTGGCCGAACTGCGCGCCGCCATGCTGGCGGGAGCCGTGTGCGAAGAGGGCGCCTCGATCGCCTCGGTCGTGGCGCAGATGGCTGAACGGCTGCAATCGCAAGCGCGCTCGCACTTGCGCAGCGTCTTCAACCTGACCGGCACCGTGCTGCACACGAACCTGGGCCGCGCGTTGCTGCCGGACAGCGCCGTGCAGGCCGTGGTGGAAGCGCTGCAGTGGCCGATGAACCTGGAATTCGACCTGGAGACGGGCAAGCGCGGCGACCGCGACGACCTGGTCGAGGAACTGCTGCGCGAACTGACGGGTGCCGAAGCGGCCACCATCGTCAACAACAACGCGGCCGCCGTGCTGCTGATGCTGAACACCCTGGCGCAGGGAAAAGAAGTGATCGTCTCGCGCGGCGAGCTGGTGGAAATCGGCGGCGCCTTCCGCATTCCCGACGTGATGACGCGCGCCGGCGCCGTGCTGCGCGAAGTGGGCAGCACCAACCGCACCCATCCCCACGATTACGCGAACGGCATCAACGAACATACCGGCCTGCTGATGAAGGTCCATTGCAGCAATTACGCGATCACCGGCTTTACCAAAAGCGTGGAACTCGATGAGCTGGTGCCGCTGGCCGCCAAACATGCGATTCCAACCGCTGTCGACCTGGGCAGCGGCACCCTGGTCGACCTGGCGCAATATGGCCTGCCGCATGAAACCACGGTGCGCGAAACGATCGAGGCCGGGGCCGACCTGGTCACCTTCAGCGGCGACAAGCTGCTCGGCGGCCCGCAATGCGGCGTGATCGTCGGCCGCGCCGACCTGATCGCCAGAATCAAGCGCAACCCCCTGAAGCGCGCGCTGCGGGTCGGCAAGCTGACCCTGGCTGCGCTCGAACCCGTGCTGCAGCTGTACCGCGCGCCGGACCTGCTGGCCGAACGCCTGACCACCTTACGTTTGCTGACGCGTCCTGCATCCGCCATGCGCGCGCAGGCCGACGCCTTGCTGCCGCAGCTGGCGAGCGTGCTGGGCAGCGCCTATATGGTGTCTGCCGAGGCGATGAAAAGCCAGATCGGCAGCGGCGCCTTGCCCGTCGATCAGTTGCCCAGTTTTGGCCTGGCGATCCGCAGCGCACCGGGCTCGCGCGCCAGCAACCCGCTGGGCACGCTGGAGCAGCGCCTGCGCGCCTTGCCTTGCCCCGTGATCGGGCGCATTGCGCAGGACACCTTGTGGCTCGATCTGCGCTGCCTGGAAGACGGGCATCAGGCGGCATTTGTCGCGCAACTGAACGAGTTGCGCGCATGATCGTCGGCACCGCAGGCCATATCGACCATGGCAAGACCACGCTCACGCGCGCGCTGACGGGCGTGCATACCGATCGCCTGAAGGAAGAGCAGGCGCGCGGCATTTCGATTGAACTCGGTTATGCCTACCTGCCGCTGGCGGACGGCACGGTGCTGGGCGTGATCGATGTGCCGGGCCATGAAAAATTCATCCGCACCATGGCCTCGGGCGTGACCGGCATCGACTTTGCGCTGCTGGTGGTGGCGGCCGACGATGGCGTGATGCCGCAGACGCGCGAGCACCTGGCGATTCTGCAACTGCTGGGCGTGACGCGCGGCGCGGTGGCTTTGACCAAGATCGACCGCGCCGATGGCGAGCGCGTGGCGCAGGTGGAGCGTGATATTGGCGCGCTGCTGGCGGCCACGCCGCTGACCGGCAGCCCCGTGTTCCCCACCGCCGCCAGCGTTGACAACGATCCCGGCGTGGCGGCCTTGCTGGCGCACCTGACAGACGTGTCGCGCAGCCTGCCGGCGCGCGACGAACGGCGATTGTTCCGCCTGGGCGTGGATAGGGTGTTTACCTTGTCGGGGCAGGGCACCGTCGTGACCGGAACCGCGCTGGCCGGCACGGCGACAGTGGGCGACACCCTGCAGCTGGTGCCCGGCGAGCTTGAAGCGCGCGTGCGCAGCATCCATGCGCAGAACCGCGCGGCGGACGCCGGCATGGCGGGCCAGCGCCTGGCGCTGAACCTGGCCGGCATCGGCCGCGACGCCATCGAGCGCGGCAACTGGCTGGTCGCGCCCGAGCTGGCGCAGTGTTCCGAGCGCATCGACGTGGAACTGACGCTGCTGCCAGATAGCGGCGTGCAGCTGAAAGCCTGGTCGCCGCTGCATGTGCACCTGGGCGCCGCGCACCAACTGGCGCGCGCCGTGGTGATCGATGGCGATACCTTGTCGCCTGGCCAGACGGCCCGTGTGCAGCTGGTGTTCGACGCACCGATGCATGCGGTGCCGGGCGACCGGTTCGTGGTGCGCAATGCGCAAGCCACGCAGACGGTGGGCGGCGGCATGGTGCTCGATCCGTTCGGCCCCGCGCGCAAGCGGCGCAGTCCGGTTCGCCTTAGCTGGCTCGACGCCCTGGCCACCTTTGTCGCGCATGGCAATTACGCGGCGCTGCTGGCGCAAAGTCCGCTGGGGTTGAGGGAATCCTTGCTGGTGCGGCTGTCGCTGCTGCCGGCCGCCGTGATCGCCCTGCCGGACGACACCCGCCGCATCGCCCTGCGCGGCGGCGACGCCCTGCTGCTGGCGCCAGCGGCGCTGGCGGCGCTGCACGAGCGCGTGCTGGCTGCCCTGGCTGTCTTTCATGCGCGTGCCCCCGATGAAGCGGGGCCGGAACTGTGGCGCTTGAAGCGCATCGTCGACGCCGAGATGGAAGACGCGCTGTGGAGTTTCCTGGTCGACGGCCTGCTGGCCGGCGGCGCCGTCATGGCGCGTGGTGCCAGCCTGCACTTGCCCGGCCACAGCGTGGAATTGACGGCCGAGGAGCAGGCGATGGCGGAACCGATGCTGGCGGCGCTGGAGCAGGGCCGTTTCGAGCCGCCATGGACCCGCGACCTGTCGCGTCAATTCGGTGCCGGCGAGGAGGAAACGCGCAGGCTGTTGCGCAAACTGGCCAAGGCGGGCCAGATCAACCAGGTGGTGCACGACCTGTTCTATCATCCGGCCGCGCTGGCCGAGCTGGCGCTGCTGGTGCGCCAGCTGGCGCAACAGGCGGAAGTGGAGGCGGGCTTGCCGGCAGGCTCCGGCGCCGTGGGCGCCGCCACCTTCCGCGATGCCAGCGGCCTGGGCCGCAAGCGGGCGATCCAGGTCTTGGAGTATTTCGACCGGGTCGGTTATACTCGCCGGGTTGGCAATGGGCATCTTTTACGCCCGAACGCGCAGTGGTCATTCACGCCAGCCGCCGCCAGCAGCTAGTTCCCGCACCGCGGAAAGCACACTCATCCGGTGATGTGGCCGGGCTTCAAACCCGGTGGAGGGCGTCAGACGTTCTCCCGTAGGTTCGACTCCTACTGTTTTCCGCCATTAATTAATTCGATCATCGCACGCGACGCAGTTTGAAGCATGCTCAAGCCAGGTTCGCTGCCAAGCACGCCGCCACGCGTCGCTGGCTGGGAGCCGCCTAATATCATCGCGAGCAAACGAAAAGATAGCCCGCACCCGTATCGACGACATGGAGCATCGCACCACCGACCTGCGTACCGAGTCAGGCCATGTGCATCAAACGTGGGTGGATATTCGGGAAGATATCAGGCAGGCAGAGATTCAACTCGCTGTTCAATGATCGAGCGGACAGACGGCACGCTGTGGCGCGGATTCCTATGTTTGTGATGTGCCAGCGACAATATATAGTTCGGCCGGCTGTAACCCCCTGATACCACACACGGATGCGCAGACTACATCGCGGCAGCATTGCTCGCATTGCCTTGTATCGCCGCAGCTTCCCAACCACCGCCTAACGCCAGGAACAGGGCAATTTGGTCTGTAGTGAGTTGCGCATCCGATTCTGCCAATGCGGCGTCGGATGCTGCCAGCGTCCGCTCAGAGTCCAGCGCCGAAAGAAAATCGATGCGGCCGTAGCGGTACAGCTGTTGCGATTGCGCCGATGCACGGGCGCTCTCATCGCGCGCCGTTTTCAGTGCCCCATTACGGCTCAGTTCATGCGCATATACTGTCATCGCGCTTTCGACTTCCTTCAGCGCGTTAATGACTACGCCATCGAAATGCGCCAGTGCGCTGTCTGTTCCCGCTTCGGCCTGCATGATGCGGCTGCGAGCCGATCCGGTCGATGGCAGGGTCCACGATACCACCGGCCCCAAGCTCCAGCGAAATGCGTTCGCTGCGCCGACACTGCTCAGTGAGCCCGCGCTACCAGCGCCGAGGCCGAATGTGATGTTCGGATACAGGTCAGCTGTCGCCATCCCGATACGCGCGGTGGCCGAGGCTAGGTTGCGTTCGGCTTGCCGGACATCCGGGCGCCGTCGCAGCAATGCCGCACCGTCACCGACTGGAATTGACGAGACCAGTCGCGGCGCCGCCTGGCATTGAAGTAAATGCCTGTCCATTTCAGCCGGCAGTAGCCCTGTTAGCGCGGCGAGACGATAGTGCGCGACGAGATGCCGGGATTGCAACGGCGGAAGCCCGGACTGCAGCTGGGCCAGCTGGCTGCGTGCCCGGGTTCCCTCGATGGCGGCCCCGCGGCCGCCGCGCATGCGTCGGTCCGTCAGCGTCACGAAATGCTGCTGCAAGTCAATCGAATGCTGAACAACCGTCATCTGACGCAATGCCGAGCAAGCATCGGCATAGGCGCGGGCCGTTTCAGCGGCGACCGTAATGCGTACCAGGTCGGCGGCAGCCTGGGCCGATTGCGTGTCGGCATTTGCGGACTCCATGGCACGCGCCAGCCTGCCGAACATATCCGCTTGATAAGCCACGGTCAGCCCACCGTCGTGACTCCACGCCGCCGGCATGCTCTTCGTCGTACCGTTCGCCGCACCGGAAGCGCGCCCGTATGAAGGGGCTGCACTGACAGCGACAACTGGCCTGCCGCCCGCTTCGACCTCCTGAGCAACGGCTTGGGTGCGCGCCAGGTTCGCAGCGGCCACTCGCAAGTCTGTGTTTGCTGCCAATGCCTGTTGGATCAGGCCGTCCAATACCGGGTCCTGATACAAGCGCCACCATTGTGCTGGAAGTGGCTCGGATGTATACGCCGTGTCATTACTGCCAAGGAATTGGGCTGCGGCGGACGGACGCTGCAATACCGCTTGCTGTGGCAAATTGTAGTTTGGACCGACAGTGCCGCAAGCCGATAATATCGCCAGCGCTGCCCAAGACAGAAGGATTCTTGTTTTCAAGGCTTGCTCCGTATCAGGAATGGTTTGTTTGCACATCGACAGTGACAGTCTGCCCGGCGACCAGTCGCGTCGCCGACGGCAGGACGTCGAGTTTGATGCGTACCGGGATACGCTGTGCCAGCCGGACCCAGTTGAACGTCGGATTGACACTCGAAAGTAAATTGGATGAGGTGGTCCGGTCCCTGTCGGCAATACCTCCCGCAAGGCTCTCAACGCGGCCATGGATCGTCGCCTGGTCGCCCATTGGCAGTACGGTTACCGGGTCGCCGATGTGGATGGCCCTCAGCTTGGTCTCTTCGAAATATCCCTCGACGTAATAGGAGTCGCTGTCGATGATCGCCATCACGGCATGCCCTGCGTTGACGTAGGAGCCCGAGCGCAAATCCAGATTCGCTATTTTCCCGTTTGCCGCAGAGAGCACTCTGGTGCGATCCAGATTCAATCTGGCCACATCCCGGTTGATCACAGCTTGTGCAAGCGTAGCGCGCGCCTGGTTGACCCGGGAAACCCCCTGTTCGCGGGATTCCACCGCCACCAGGTCGCGCAACGCGATGTTGCGGCGAGATTCTTTTTGCGCCTGTTCCATGGTCAGGCGTTGCACCGCGACAGCGGCTTCGGCTTGACGCAACGCGAGCTCAAATCGTGCGCGGTCAATTTCGAACAGCACCTCTCCCACTTTTACCTCCTGATTGTCGTGTACCAAGACAGCTGTCACCTGTCCGGTGACATCAGGTGCGACTTGTACGACGTCGGCTTTGACGCGGCCGTCGCGGGTCCATGGCTCCACCTCATAGTATTGCCACAAGCGCCAGGACAACATGCCCGCAGCAAGAACAAGCAGCATCGTGAGCGTAAAGCGGCCGATAGCCGGCAGGGTTGTTTTGAATGTCATATCAGTAGCCCCGGATTTTTAAAAGTTGGAACAAGCCGCTCAGAACAATGAGAAACAACGCAAATTCGAACAGGGCAGGGTGCCAAACCAGCCGGTAAAGGCCGACGCGCATGAACAGACGCCCCAGAACGCGCGTGACGATGGCCGCGGTGACGCATAGCAACAAAAGCGAGGGTACGTATAGTCCGTACAGACTGATTTCAGCAATCACGATTTCCGTTCCGGTGTTGATGGTTGATAGGCGGTCGCGCGCGGAAACAAGTCTCGCCGCATGCTCGCCAGGGTTGTCACGGCCAGCAAACCTGCCTGGCCGTTAGCGTGAAGGCAAACCGCGCGTAATGCGGCATCGAGGTGGTTGAGCAAACTTGGTAATGCGCCAGATGAATTGCGTTTGAAATGCATTTCCAGCTGTTCGAAGAGCGGCTGCAAAGAGACGCCGAATTGATCCAGCGCCTTCTGCTGTTCCCGCAGTTCGGCCACATGGAGACCCGCGCGCAGTTCACGCAGTTCACCGATCGCCTCGGCATGGGATTCGGGTGACAAGTGCGCAAGGGTCATGCGTGGAATTAGCAAGCCGATGCGATCGACCATGCGCGCAGCTGCGAAAAAGATTGGCGCCCGGGTCGACGCCAAAGTCATGTGCGCCATATCCCTGCGGGCGTGTGTGAGCATGCGACGTACCATCCAATGGCCGTTCACAGAACGCATGGCGGCCGTGACGACGGCGGCTGCGATTGAGCCAAATAGCTGGGCCACCGTGCCATTGGTAAAGCTTGTCATGTCCAGCGCGCCGATATCCTGTAGCGAAAGCATTCCAACCACGCCGATCACAAATGCAAAGCCCTGCGCCCATGTCGATGGGCGTCCCATGTAGATGCCGATTACCAGGCACATCGGTGCCAGCGCCAGTGTCAGCATTTCAAAACTGTGCAGTGCCGGCATTATCAGCAGGATATACACTGCGCCGACCGGTACTGAAAGCAACATGTACTTGACGAACATCTTGATGACGGGTACCGGATCGTCCTGCGTCGCGAAAACGCAGCAGTAGATGGCTGCCAATGTCGGCGCCTGGCCGCCCGAGGGCCATGCGGTAATGATCCAGAACGCGCAGCACAGGAGAATGGCGATTATCGCGGCCAACGCTGAACGGAGAGCCATCCCGTGATCGCGGTGCAGCGTGCGATATGGTGTCCCTGGCTTGAGGGCGGGAGCAGCGCCACGCATTGCTGAACTGAGGTGTCCACGAAACTCCAGCGCGCCCTCGAATGCTTCGATAAGCTGATCCAGTCGCTGGCTCAGGTTCAGGTGCAAAATGTCGCTCCAGGTGGCGTGCGGGTGCAGTTCCGGAGTCAGTTCGTGCAGCATTCGACGCAGGTGCGCGGCGCGGCCGGGATCGGCCTCGTTCCCAGCCTGTATCCAGGTCGCCACGTCCTCCAATAGCCATTTCCACGTGGTGTTCAGCGCGCCGGGTTCCAGATCATCCAGAGTTTGTAGACGATCCTCGACAGCGAGCAGTAACGGCACCAGAATAATCAGCCGGTCATGCAGTCCGCTCACAATGCGGGCAGTCCAGCGAAGGTGCGAGGTATCAAAGGGAAGGTGCGTGGCCATTATTCGTAGTTCACCGATTTCGCTCGCCAAGGCCAATCTCGCGTGCGCCGGTTGCGCACGTTCTGAAGGGGCGGGACGCAGAGCGTGCAGCAGCCACTGTCGGGCGTCATCGAGCGCTCTGTCGAGCCGGACCAGCAGTGCCGGGCCTACACTTTTAGGAAAAACAAGTGAATGTATGAGGGCTGTCGCCAGGATACCGATAGCAATCTCTTCTACACGTGCCAGGCCTGTATCAAAGACCGTTGACGGGTCTGAGACGGAGCCAAAGCCGATCACACTCGCGGTGTACCCTGCAAGCATAAAAACATAAGAGCGAGGTGTCCTGTCCAGTAGCGAAATGTACAGGCAAATCCCGACCCATCCCGCCAGCGCCAGGGACATCAACTCCGGCGCATTCGCCAGGCGCGGCACGATCAAGACAGTGGCGCCAGCTCCCATGATGGTCCCGCCGAGACGATAAACCGCCTTGGAGCGCACAGCCCCGGAAAAAGGGGCCGCAATGACATATGCCGTGAACCAGGCCCAGAACGGCCGAGGCAGGCCGGCGGAAAACGCGATGTAAAGCGCGAGCATCGAACTGATAAAGCATTTCAGCGAGAACATCAACTCGCTCGAGGAAGTCCTCCTCATCGCTATTCGGACTGACCAAGCCGGGTGCTTCGCTCCGCCAGCACGGCGTCGAGCCTGGTCAACACATCGAGGCAGACCTCCACATCAGCCTGCGGGATGTCGCTGAAGAGATCGCGGCGCAGCTTGGCAATCGCTTGTTCCGCACGCTGCGCCATTTCCGTCCCATCGCTCGTCAAAGACAAGAGTTTTGCCCGACGGTCCTCATGATCGTTATGGCGCAGGACTAAACCTGCGGCCGACAACTGGTCGATGAGCCGGACCAGCGAAGAGGGTTCGATACCCATTGCCTCCGCCAGAAGACCCGCGCGGACGCCGTTCCCGAAACGGGCAATCATGATGATCGGCCATGCTGTCGCATGCGACAAATCGAGCTCCGCCGTCAGTTCGTCGACTGCGCTTTTGTATGCCCGGCCCACGTGGTTCAGGGTGACGGTGAGCGTCATCAGTGTCTTGTCATACTTCTTCATGCCGGTCCATCCCTATTTAATTCTGATGCGTAATGTTAGCATGCGAAGTAAATTCTGGATAATTTTTTTTACGAAGGCAGACCGTGATGCTCACGCGTACTGGCGGTGTGTAACACCGGCATCCAACTGAATTTTCAGTACCGGTCTTCTCTTCGAAGAGGTACGTGCTCGCTGACGAAATCGATGAAGGCGCGCAACTTGGGCGTCATGTGTTTGCCCGATGGCCACAATAAGCGAAAGGTGTTCTGTTCGAAGGTGTACTGGTCCAGTACCCGAACCAGCGCGCCAGTTTCCAGCGCATCTTGAACCGTATGGTCGGACATATAGGCGATTCCCACGCCTTCGAGCGCAAAGCAGCGACGTGCTTCATTGGTGTTGCAGATGATGCGCCGGCTCAGGTTCAACGCCGGCTCGTCTGCTTCGCGGCGCAACTGCCACGTTTGCAGCCGACCGGTGTTTGGCATGCGGAACTGGATACAGTCGTGTTCCAACAGTTCGCTTGGATGCCGCGGGGTCCCGCGCCGCGCGAAATATTCTGGCGCGCCCACCAGCCACATTTGGAACGTGCCCAGCGTGCGCGAGGTCAGGCGCGAGTCGTCGATGCTGCCGCTGCGGATCACGGCGTCGTACCCTTCATCGATGACATCCACATGGCGGTTGTCGAAATCCAGATCCAGTTCCACTTCGGGGTACCGTTTCTGAAACGCGGCCAGCGTCAGAAGGAACGGTTCACTGATCATCGGCAAGCCGATGCGTAGCCGGCCAGTTGGCACGCGCGTCGTTTGCGACAGTTCGGCCTGCGCTGCGTCGAACTCTTCCCTGATACGCCGCGCGCGCTCCAAGAACATTTCGCCTTCAGCCGTCAGTGTCACGCTGCGTGTGCTGCGGTGGAACAGCCGCACACCGAGTGTCTGCTCAAGCCGGGTGATGCTCTTTCCGATTCCCGATGCGGACACGCCCACGGCCCGCCCGGCGCCGACAAAACTGCGCGTGTCAGCCACGTGCACAAATACATTGATGGCAAAACTATCCATGACGAGATCTCCTCATGCGGACGGATTGTCCGGTTTGTGCGGAAGTCTAACCTACTTAATCTCTTGCGGTATCCAAGTTATCGTGCACCTGTCGGAGGGTAGGCGGCGTCGTCACCTGATAGGCCGCCCATACCTCGGGCCGCGATTACGGATGGAATGTCAACACGCGTCGAGCTGTTGCCCGCTCAGATCAGGTATCAACCAAGCGCGCTCAGTGCGTGCAACTTTACTAGGAGTATTTATGAATCTTTTCATTACAGGTGCCACAGGCTTCGTTGGCGGCAGTGTTGCCCTTCGCTTGCTCGCCGCAGGTCATGGTGTGCGCGGTCTGGTGCGTGACAGTGCCAAGGCGGCACAGCTTACCGCCCTGGGCATCACGCCGGTCCTCGGCGGCCTGGACGACCACGATCTGCTCGTGCGCGAGGCACGCATGTCCGATGGTGTGATCAACATGGCCAACAGCGATCACGCGGGCGCCATTGAGTCGTTGATTGAAGGTTTGCGCGATTCCGGAAAGCCGCTGCTGCACACCAGCGGCTCCAGCGTGATCGGCGACGATGCACGCGGTCTGCGGGTGAACGACGCCATCTTTGACGAAGATACGCCACTGGTCGTTGACCCCGCCAAGCAGCCTCGTCGCGATGTCGACCTGCGCGTTTTAGGAGCCGGTCTCGAAGGTATCCGTGGCGTAGTCATTTGTCCAAGCAATATCTATGGCACCGGCACCGGCCTGACGCCGGTCAGTTTCCAGATTCCGTTTCTGGTTAACCGCGCCCGCGAATCGGGCGTGGTACGGATTGTCGGCACGGGTGTCAATCGCTGGTCGAATGTGCACATCGACGACGTCGCCGAGCTGTTCCTGCTGGCCGTCGAAAAAGCCCCGACCGGCGCCTTCTATTTTATCGAAAACGGTGAAGACTCGTTTGCCGACATTGGCGCGGCAATCGCGCGCCGGATGGCGCTTGGCCCGGTGCAGTTCCTGCCGGCCGAGGAGGCTGCCAAAGACTGGGGCGAAATGCATGCCTTCTTTACCTTTGGAACAAACAGCCGCGTGCGCGCGAAGCGGGCGCGGCGCGAACTCGGCTGGGCGCCACGCCACAGTTCTGCATTGGCGTGGATTGAACAGGAGATGCCAGTATGAACCAGGTCTGGTTTATCACCGGCAGCGCCGGCGGGATAGGTGCCGGTATTGCCCGCGCAGCGTTGGCGGCCGGTGATCTCGTCGTCGCCACCGACATTGACGAAGAAAGGCTGGCGGCGGTTTATTCGGAAAATGTCGAACATGTGCTGACGGTGGCACTCGATATCCGCGACCCGCTGCAGGCAGCTTCGGCGGTAGCGGCAGCGTTGGCACGCTTCGGTCGTATTGATGTGCTTGTCAATAATGCCGGCTATGGCCAGTTCGGTCCGTTCGAAGAAATTGAAGCCGAGGCCATTGAACGGCAATTCGCCACCAATGTGTTTGGTACCTTCAACGTCACCCGCGCAGTGCTGCCGGCCATGCGAAAACGGCGTGCCGGCCATGTCATCAATATGTCGTCGAATGGCGGCTTCAAAGGTGTGGCCGGCGCTTCGATGTACTCATCGAGCAAATTCGCCATCGAAGGTTTTTCGGAGTCGCTGGCACAGGAAATCGCCGGCTTCGGCATCCAGCTGACGATCGTCGAGCCAGGTGCGTTCCGTACCGATTTTCTCGATAGCCGAATGCTGAAGCTGGGCAGCGGCAGTATCGCCGATTACGCCGATTTCCGAACCCGCGCTGCCGCCGTGTTTGAGGCGCGTAACCATCAGCAGGCAGGCGACCCGGACAAGCTGGGCGAGGCGCTGGTTCTGCTCGCCCGTGAGCGGGTGCCGCCATTGCGCTTCGTCGCGGGGGCGGACGCGTTGACGGTCGTCGACAACAAACTCGCGTTCGTTGCAGCCGAAGTAAATCAATGGCGCCACCTGTCGCAATCCACCGATTTTCAATAACCGAAGAAAGCAAACCATGACTAAGAATTCGCCACAGCAGCAAGCAACCAACCCACAGGATATCGTCGCCCGCCTCGATGCACTGGAAAGCCGGATCGCCATCGAACGCTTGATTGCCAGCTATGCGCAGGCGTTCGACCGGCGCGACGCGGCCCTGTTGCGCAGCATCTGGCACGATGACGCACGCCTCTCGCTGGGAGCGGCCTTCGGCGACTTTTCCGGTATCGAGCCGATCATGGAGTCGGCAAAGACGAACTGGGCTTCGATGCCCCATATGCACCACTGGATGGCAAACGCGATCATCGACCTCGATGGTGAGCGGGCATCGGCGACTGTCGCGGTCGACTGCCTGTGCACCCATGTGAGCATGGGGCAGGTACAAATCAGTGGCCTGTACCACGACCAATTCGAGCGCCGCGATGGCCGCTGGGCATTCGTCGAACGTGAATTCGACATGCACTTCCTGACACCACTGGCCAACTGGGTGCCGGTCGCCGGCATCGAAGTGGTCGACTCGCTCGTCGCGTCGTAATCCGCCTTAACGTCATTTCGCATCAGGCATCAAGTTCACTTGCTGGCGCAGGCATGCGTTGTCACGCCAGCTCACTCTTCAGGAAAAACACCATGAAATTGTTGGAATCTTACAATCTGGGCGGCTTGCGCCTGCGCAACCGCGTCGTGATGGCGCCGCTGACGCGTTCGCGCGCTACGGACGATGTCGCCAACGATATGACAGCCGTCTATTACGGGCAACGTGCCACCGCCGGCCTGATCATTTCAGAAGGTAGCCCCATTTCGCGTGAGGGCCAGGGCTATTTATTCAATCCCGGAATTTACACGCCTGAACAGCTTGCCGGCTGGCGCAAGAGTACGGACGCAGTGCATCAGGCTGGTGGACTGATCTTTGCCCAGCTATGGCACGTGGGGCGCGTGTCGCATACCTCGATCCAGTCCGACGGGGCGGCACCTGTCAGCGCAAGCAGCAAGGTGGCGCGGGGCGCTTTGGCATTTGGCTATGACCAATCTGGCAAACCGGCATTTGTGCCCACCTCCGTGCCGCGCCAGTTGAGCACAGAAGAAATCGCACGTCTGATCGGCGATTTTGTCACGGCGGCTGCAAATGCCATCGAAGCCGGTTTCGACGGCGTTGAACTGCACGGTGCCGGTGGCTACATATTTGAACAGTTCCTCAATCCGGCCGTCAATGACCGCAGTGATCAATATTCCGCGACGCCTCTGGCGAACCGGATGCGCTTTTTGCTCGAGACAGTGGACGCAGTGGCCGCCCGGATAGGAGCAAATCGGGTCGGCATCCGGTTTTCGCCATTCGGTGAGTTGTTTGATATGCCAGCCTACGCCGACGCCGAGCACACCTATCTTGAACTGGGACGGGAACTGGCTGAACGGAAAATCGCGTATGTCCACCTGATGGACCAGTCCGGATTCCGACTGGAAGACGCCATCCTGCCGGCAAACGCACATTTTCCCAGACTGCTGGAAAAATTACGGGACTCGTTCCACACCGGCGCCATCATCGTCGCTGGCGGACTGACACGAGAGCGCGCGAACCAGTTGATCGCAGACGGCGTCATTGACCTGGCGGCATTTGGCGAACCGTTCATCTCCAATCCGGACCTGGTGGCGCGTTTCGAACATGGCTGGCCACTGGCCCCGGCCGACCGGGCCACTTTTTATGGCGGCGGTGCGAAGGGTTACATCGATTATCCGGTGTATGTCAGCGAGACAAAAGCCGATACAGGTAGCCCTGATGAAAAGTGCTGATCAAACAGTACCTGGCGCCGCGCCGAGAGGCGCGGTCCCGTTCATCATTCTGGGTTTGTTCGGACTGTACACGCTGGAGTTCGGTGTCGTCGGCATGCTGCCGCAGATCAGTACCCAGTTTCAGATTGCGGCACCGACCGCCGCACTGCTGATGGGCGTGTTTGCGCTGGCGGTGGCGCTGTGCGGCCCGTTGCTGGTTCTGTACTCGTCACGGCTGGCGCACAAGCGGGTCCTGGTAACAGCGCTGTTCATGTTCGCATTGTCAACACTGCTTTCCGCTGTGGTGACCGACTTTCGCCTGTTGCTGGCGCTGCGGGTACTCGCCGCGCTGTTTCATCCGATGTTTTATAGCGCGGCGATCAGCACAACTATCGCGCTCTATCCGCCTGAACGCAGCGCCTATGCGGTATCGCGTGCTGTCATCGGCAGCACGGTCGGCATGGTGGTGGGCGTCCCAGTGATGGGTGCCATTGCGACGACGTTTTCCTATCAGACGGCATTCCTGTTCTGTACGGCCGTTTCGTTGCTGGCAGGCGTATGCATTCTCGTCAAGCTGCCGGCAAGCGCGCCACCGCGGGCACTGAGCGTGGGGCAACAGTTGTCAATCCTGAAAGCGCCTACGTTGTGGTTGAACGGTGCGGCGGCGGTGCTGATGACGACTGCCCTGTTTTCCGTTTTCAGCTATGCGGCAATCTATCTGCAGCGACAACTTGGTCTGGATGGGACGCACAGCAGTCTGATGCTGTCTCTTTTCGGCATCGGCGGCGTGGGCGCGAACCTCGTGATCGGGCGCTTCCTGGACCGGCATCTGGTGGCAACCGTACTGGCGCTTCCGTGGATTGTTCTGCTGCTCTACCTGGTGCTTTCTTGCTGGACGGGGTCGTCGCTGCTGGCAACTGGCTTGCTGCTGCTGCTGTGGGGTGTCGTGCACTGCTGTGGCATGGTATCCGGCCAGGCGTGGCTGCGCTCGGTCACCGCCACAGCGCAGGATTTTGCCACCAGCCTCTTCCTGACTGCCGCGAACGCTGGAGTCATGGCGGGTTCGTCCCTGGGTGGTCTCGCGTTCGCACGGGCCGGCATGCGCGGTGCTTTTTTATGCGGTGCCGTATTTGCCATTCTCGCCTTGGTAACAGTGGTGTTGAAAGTCCTCCTGTATGGACGATACGCATCACGACAGGCGTTTCGCGCATCGTCGCTTCGGTATTGACGGCGTATGCGGACATGGGCGACCAATGGCAATCAGAGCAGCGACCGTGGTTCTGCGTGTCCATCTGCCTGGACATTGATTCCAAAAAATCCATCTTGTTGGCCGAAAGCCGGGTGCCTACCATGGAAACAGTGCCAACGGTCCTGATTGCCAAGCTTAACGCTGGCTGCGCAGAAAGCGTGCTCTGACAGTCGGGCGGTCTGTCGTTCCGGTTGCGCTACGGGTGGGAATTGCACTCTGGGTCCCCCTGAAATTTAAAAGGATACATGATGTTATTAAAGATCAATGGAAAGCAACTCAGCTACAACGGCGATCCACACATGCCACTGCTGTGGTACCTGCGAGACGTGGCTGGTTTGAACGGCACCAAATTCGGGTGCGGCATTGCCTTGTGCGGTGCTTGCACGGTGCACCTGGACGGCCGCGCTGTCCGCGCTTGTCAGCTGCCACTGTCCGCTGTCGGCACCGCCGAAGTTACCACCGTTGAGGCGATCGGTGAAACCCGGGTCGGTCACACCGTGCAACAGGCATGGGTCCGCTTGCAAGTGCCGCAGTGCGGCTATTGTCAGTCGGGTCAGATTATGTCAGCCACTGCGCTGCTGAGCGAGCAATCCCGCCCCAATGACGCCGACATCGACGCCGCCATGTCAGGCAACCTCTGTCGCTGCGCAACCTACGTCCGGATACGGGCCGCCATTCATGCGGCAGCAAAGGAGCTGGCTAAATGAGCCCGACCGCTGGCAAGAAAGGTAACTTTCGCCTGGCGCGCAAGGCCGGCTGGCTGGCCTTGCTTGTAATGCTGGCAATGGCGGCGGCGATGGCATATATGGCATGGATGCCGAAGGGGCCGGAGCCAGATGCACCAGTTGCCGGAACACCCGCCAGCGTGACTGGGTTGCTGGCGCGCGGTGCCTACCTCGCTCGCGCTGCCGATTGCATCGCCTGCCACACGATACCCGGCGGCGAGGAGTTTGCCGGCGGGCTGGCATTCACATTGCCGTTTGGCGTTATCCGGTCGAGCAATATCACGCCGGACCGGTTGACTGGCATTGGCGCGTGGAGCGACGATGAATTTGTCAAAGCGGTACGCCAGGGCGTGGCGCCACGCGGCCATCTGTATCCCGCCATGCCTTACACCTCGTACACGGGCATGAGCCGGAATGATGTACTTGCCATAAAGGCGTATCTGTTCAGCCTCAAACCGGTGTCGGCGCCCGCCGCACCGCTGGAACTGAGCTTCCCGTTTAACCAGCGTTGGGGTTTGGCGTTGTGGAACATGGCTTTTTTCCAGGACCACCGTTTTGAACCGGCGCCGGAAAAGGGCTTGACCTGGAACCGTGGCGCTTACCTGGCCACCGCACTGGGCCATTGCTCAGAGTGTCATACGCCGCGCAATATCGGGTTTGGTCTGAAACTCAAACAAGGATTGGCTGGCGCACCGGTACAGGGATGGATGGCCTACAACAGCTCCTCCGACATGCGGTATGGCGTGGGTGCGTGGAGCGAGCAGCAACTGACAGATTTTCTTTCGAAAGGCCATGCGGAGGGGCGAAGCTCGGCCGTTGGCCCGATGGCGGAAGTTGTCGAGCATAGTCTGCAGTATCTTGCCCCCGTTGATATCGCCTCGCTGGTGGTCTACCTGCGCGCGACGCCGGCGCAGGCCGGTCAGCCGGGAACCGAAGTCGCCTTGCAGCCGGCACCGGCCGCTGCATCCACCGCCGTGATACCGGCCAGTTCGGTCGCGCCTGACGGAGAGCACGGAAAGCGTCTGTTCGCCGCAACCTGCGCCGGTTGCCATCAATGGAATGGCGCCGGACGGCAAAGCGATTATGCGGCCCTCGCCGGTAGCCGCACCGTGAATGATCCGCACGGGCACAGCCTCGTACAAGTCATCTTGAGCGGCAGCGGGCTGGCCATCGGCGGCCAGTCGCAGCGCATGCCTTCTTTCGGCACCCTTGGCGACGCAGACATCGCCGCCCTGGCAAATTACACAATCAGGCAGTTTGGCGCGCGGCAGGGAGAGGTTAGCGCCAGGCAGGTGGCTGCCCAACGCCATCCTTAACGCGGGCAAGCAACTCCGGCAGCACAACCTTTACCAGGAATAAAAAATGGACAATCGAGAAATATCTCCCGCGCGCCGTCGTGTGCTGAAAGCCGTTGGCGGCATGGTGATCGGCTTCTATTTACCGACCGCCGGCGCCGCCAAGCGCGTAGTGCCCGTTGCAATCTCGCTCAAGCCGAACGCGTTCGTACGTATCGACGTCGACGACACCGTTACCGTGACGGTGAAACATAGTGAAATGGGGCAGGGGCCACTCACCGGCCTGACGACGCTGGTCGCCGAGGAGCTCGACGCCGATTGGTCGCAAATGCGGGCGGTGCAGGCACCGGCCAACACAAAGTTATACAACAACCTGGAATTTGGTCCCATGCAAGGCACTGGCGCGTCCAGCGCGATGGCCAATTCGTATGAGCAGATGCGCAAGGCAGGCGCAACTGCCCGCGCTGCACTGGTTCAGGCGGCCGCACGGCGCTGGCGTGTGCCGGCAGCGGAAATTTCCATTCAGCGGGGAGTGGTCCGGCATCTGGCCTCGGCGCGTCATTGCAGCTTCGGCGCATTAGTCGCCGAGGCGTCCGCGTTGCCGATTAGCGGCACAGTGCGGCTCAAGCCTGCATCCGCTTTCACGCTGATTGGCCGGACCGACCCGGTGCCGCGCCTTGATGTGCCTGGCAAAGTAAATGGAACCACCTTGTACACCATGGACATCCACGCCCCGGGCATGCTGACGGTGGTGGTCGCGCGGGCTCCGCGTTTCGGTGGTCGTCTTAAGTCGTTTGACGGCGCCGCGGCACGCGCGGTTGAAGGCGTGGTCGCGGTCAAGGCGATCCGCAGCGGCGTGGCGGTGTATGCGCTCAATACCTGGGCCGCGCTTTCCGCGCGTGCGCTGCTGCGCACCGAGTGGGATGACACTGCCGCGGAGATGCGCGGCAGTGTCGAGCTGTTTGCTCGCCTCCACCAGCTCGCTGCCGCACCTGGCCTGTTGGCCGCCTCCAGCGGCGACGCACAAGCTGCACTCGCCGGCGCAGATCACGTTCACGAAGCGCAGTTCAGTTTTCCTTATCTGGCGCACGCTCCCATGGAGCCACTGGATGGCTATATCGAGTGGGATGGCAAGCGGGTCAAGGCGCGGTTTGGAAGTCAGATTCAGACGCTGGACCAAATGCAGATTGCGAAATTGATGGATATCCCGATTGAACAGGTCGAACTGGAGACCTTGTTGTCTGGAGGGAGTTTTGGGCGCCGCATCGATATGGGCAACGATGTGGTTGCGCAGATGGTCGAAGCGGCCCAGGCGATCGGCCCGAATCGACCACTCAAGGTGGTGTGGACGCGCGAGGACGACATTCGGGGCGGCTTTTATCGCCCCATCGTGTATCACCGGTTGCGCGGTGCGATACGCGACGGTCACATCGTCGCCTGGAGCGACACCATCGCCGCCCAGTCCTTCACTTTCGGCACGGCGATGGAG
>NZ_DAMAGB010000065.1:0-28148 GCF_031995485.1 Janthinobacterium sp. | reverse complement strand
GGCGCAGACCTCTCGCTGCCCGGCGATCTGCGGCGCCAGGCGCAGGCTGAGCGAGACCTGGCCCGATGGCGTAAACTTGATCGCGTTGTCGAGCAGGTTGCCCAGTACCTGCACGATACGCGCGCGGTCCGAGCAGAGCAATTGTGGCACCCCGGCATCGACTTGCGCCGTCAGGCGCAGGCCCTTCTTGTCGGCCCGCGCCTGATGCCGCTGCAGCATTTCATCGAGCAGCGCGCGCGGATCAAAATAGCGCAGTTCCACCGCCATCTGGCCCGCCTCGACCTTCGACAGGTCGAGAATGTCATTGAGAATATGCATCAGATCATGCACGCCATCGTTGACGTGGCCCGCATACTCGCGCTGCGCCGCATCGAGCGGCGTTTCCAGCAGCAATTCGCTCATGCCGGCGATGCCTGCCATGGGCGTGCGTATTTCGTGGCTCATGACGGCGAGAAAACGCGACTTGGCGGCATTGGCCTTTTCGGCGCGCGCCTGCAAGGCCAGCGCCAGCGCCATGTCGCGCTCCCTGCGGCGCAGCAGCGCCAGGATCAGCGCCAGCGCCAGCGCCAGCACGGCAACCCCGACCAGCGCCGCCCCGCCCATGGTGCGCAGCATGCTGCGCCAGCCATTCAGATATACCTCGTCGGTGACCGTGACATTGACGGCCAGCGGGAAGCCGGGAACCGCGCGCACCGCGGCCAGGCGGTCGACCTCGCGTCCCTGATCGGCGCTGCGCGGTGTTCCCGCCTGGATGACGCCGTGCGCGAGTCCCTGTTCCAGCACGCGGTAGGTGGTGCCCGTCAGGTTGCGTCTGCCCATCATGCCGGGCACCGCCGGCCAGCGCGCCAGCAGGGTATAGTCGCTGCGGTAAAGTGAAAAAGCCGTATCCTTGCCGATGCTGGCGCGCTGGAAGAACTTGCTGAAGAAATCGCACGACAGGCCCACCAGCACCACGCCCAGGAAACGTCCGTCCGGTGCGTCGATACGCCGGCTGAGATAGAAGGTCCAGGCGCCGTTGCCCTTGTTTTGTACCGGCGCGCTGACATGCACGCCGCCTTCGGGATGGCGGCGGTGATAATTGAAGTAGTCGCGTTCACCGAGCCGGATAAGAGGAGCCGGATACGCGCGGCTGAACGCGAGCACCACGCCGTCGCTGCCGACGATGGAAATCACGTCGATCTGCGGCGCGCCGCCGATCTTGTGCACCAGCATGCGCTGCGTGGCCGCGTCGCCCACCGCCGCGGCCAGTGCGGCGCCGTCCGCTGGCGCGCCGGCCTGGATATCGGCGCTGACAGCGTCAAGCACCAGCCTGGCCGCCGTCATGTTTTGCGCCGTGTTTTCCGCCAGCAGCAGCGACAGATTGGACAGATCCTGTTTCCAGTCATCGATCGCCTCGGCGCGCAGCGCCATGCCGGCGAAGATGATGCGCGCCGCCAGCAGAGCGACCAGCGTGAGGCCGACCAGCGCCGCGGCAAGGCGCGGGCGGCGCCGGGAAAAGCGGCGCAGCGCGGACCATCGCGCTTGCATGCTCATGGGTTGCAGCCCGGGTACTCCGCCATGCTGCGCTTCACCTCGTTCGCCACCAGGCTCATCAGGCGCGCGGTTTCATCCAGCCATCCCGCTGGCGGCACGCCTTGCTGCCGCACCAGCAATTCCATTTCCGACAGGCGGCTCGCCAGGCCATGTGCGCCCAGCAGCACCACCGTGCCGCGCAGCGTGTGGCAGCCATGCACGATGGCTTGTGGCGCGCCGCCTTGCAGGGCCAGTTCCACGCGCCGGTACAGTGCCGGCGAGGTGTCCAGGTAGGTCTGGCACAGCGCGCGAAACATGTCCGGGTCGGCGCCGGTGGCGTGAAACAGCACCGCGGGATCGATATGGCTGTAGGCTGGCATGGCGGAATCCCTGTCGATGGCCGGGGCTAGCCGACGCTGTGCGGCAGGCGGGTGCGCCGTGCATGCGCCGCGCAGCAGGCGCGCAAATAGCCGCGCAGTTCGTCATAGTTGACGGGCTTGGAAAAGAACACCACGCCCGCAGGCACGCCGCCGCGGCTTTCCAGCTCCTCCGGCGACAGGCTCGACGCCATGGCAATGTGCATGTCCGCCAGCAGCGGATCGGCCAGTATGGTGCGCACCACTTCGTAGCCGTCGATGCCGGCCATGACGATGTCCGCCAGCAGGATGTCGGGCTGGTCGCGCGTGATTTCGATCAGGGCCTGGTAGCCGCTTTCGCAAAAACGCACGCTCGCCGGCAACTCCCAGGAAGCGATCTGCTTTTTATACAGGGCGCGTTCGAGCGGACTGTCTTCGATGACCAGGATGGACGGCGCGCCGGCTGGCGCCCCCTGGCGGGCCGGACGTGGCGCCCGCGCCTCCTGTCCCGCGCTGCCCTTGTAGGCTTCCAGCGCCGCCATCGGAATGCGCCGGTGTCCGCCCTTGGTTTTCCACGCCTCGATCACGCCGGCCTCCACCAGTTGCTGGACGGAAGTGACCGAGATGCCGAGGATTTCGGCGGCCTTCTGGGTGGTACAGACGTCTGCTGTTTGCATGGTGCGCTTGATAGAGGGTTGATGGTTGCTGCCGATGATACGCAACTGGTGTCTGAAAATCAAATTTAACAAATTAGACAAATACACGGCCGCTTTTTTTCCCTGCATGCAGTCATGCGACACCGCCGGCCGGGAAATCTTCGAGCGCCGTGGACAAGGCATCGAGGGCGTTCATCAGGCGCGCATGCAGCCGCAGTTGGCCATCCAGGTCGTTCGCAAAGCCGGCATTGACGGCAAGATGGGCCAGCATACTGATCTGGCCGAGTCCCAGATTGGCGCTATCGGTGTAGATTTCCTGTGCCAGCATCCGTGCCTCGGTCATGCGCCCCAGCAGCAGGGCGTCGATCATGGTATCGAGCTGCCTGAATGTTTCAGTCACGAACAGGGCCAGTATTTCGCGATGCAACTGCCTGTCGTGGCCGAACATCTCGTTCAGGCGTGCCTGGTCATACGGCGCCATGCCCGACAAGGGCGCGTGATCGCTGTCGCTCGATGGTGGAAGGTTCATGGCCAGAGACTCGGGCAAACAAGTGGCGAACGACAGGCGGATATCATGGTCTTTTCCTTGCAATTTCAGTTGGGCTGCACCATGGCGGGCGGTTCAGAACCGTTCGCAATGGCCTTCGTTCAGCGTAGCGACAGACGCTTTTCGCCCTGTCGTTCCCGCCGCACCTAAAACGGGCCATGCTGGCGCCTGGTGTGAGAATTTGTTACTTTTCATTTTACGCCATAAAAATGTTTTATTTGCGGTATTTGTTTAAAATATCGTTTTTTTGTGCTGGAAGTGCAGGGCGGGGTGAAGTGGCGGCTACTCGCGGCACGCAGGCAGGGCAGTCGTGGACGCAAGACGTTGCGTTGCCGTCGGGCTGGCCGGAAACCGGAGAGCGCAGTGTTCTGACGATAAATACCATATCGCGCTAGTATTGCATCCAGGGATGCCCCCTGCGCATCGTGCCGCAAGCCGCGACGCGTGGGCAGCATGCCAAGCGCCTCCCACTTCATCCTCATCAAGGATCGTCATGACTGCTTCCGCTTCCGCACGGCCCGGACCACTATTGCTGGTAACCGGTATTGTCTTCATTCTGCTGGGCCTGGTGCTGGCCGGCGGCGGCATCTGGCTGCTCACCCTGGGCGGCTCCTGGTATTACATCGTGGCCGGTATCGGCATGATCGTGGCTGGCGCGCTGGTGCTCAAGGGCCGCCGCGCCGCGCGCTCGTTCCTGGCGTTTTTGCTGGCAGCCACCCTGGTCTGGTCGATTATCGAAGTGAAATTCGACTGGTGGCAGCTGCTGCCGCGCCTCGATATCTGGTTTGCCGCCGCCGTCTGGCTGCTGCTGCCGTTCGTTGGCCGCCGCCTCGAACGGGCCGATGCCGCCATCGCGCCGCGCGACTCCGGTAAAAAAGCATTGCTGACGGCCGTCGGGGCAACCTTGCTGGTGGGCGTATTTGCGCTGTTCCAGGATTACCATAACCTGCATGGCGAAGTGTCTGCCGAGAGCATGGCGGCCACGCCGCAGGGCGACTTTGCGCCCGGCGTGGCGTCCAACGACTGGTCGGCCTATGGCCGCTCCGGCTATGGCGACCGCTACGCGCCGGCCGCGCAGATCACGCCGGCCAATGCTTCGCAGCTGAAGGAAGCATGGGTGTTCCATACGGGCGACCTGAAGGGCCCGAACGATCCGGTGGAAATTGCCAATGAAGTCACGCCGCTGAAGGTGAACGGCATGCTGTACCTGTGCACGCCGCACAATATCGTGATCGCGCTGGACCCGGACACGGGCAAGGAAATCTGGCGCCACGATCCGAAAATCAACCGCGATGCCTCCACCTATCAGCACATGATCTGCCGTGGCGTGTCGTACTGGGACGTCAACGCGGGCCGCGCCAGGGACAATCCGGCGCCGGAAGCAGCCGGCCTGGAATGCCCGCGCCGCATCTTTGCGCCGACCATGGACGCCACCCTGATCGCGGTGAACGCCGACACGGGCGAAGCGTGCAAGAGCTTTGGCGAAAACGGCGTGATCGGCCTGTACCACGGCATGGCGATGAAAAAGCGCGGTTTCCTGATGCCGACTTCGCCACCGGCGCTATCGCAAAAGATGATCGTGATGGCCGCCAGCGTGACGGACAACGATTCGACCGAAGAGCCGTCCGGCGTGATCCGCGGCTATGACCCCATTACCGGCAAACTGATGTGGAACTGGGACGCGTCGAAGCCGGACGCCACCGAACCGATCGTGGCCGGCCAGACCTATACCAACAACTCGCCCAACTCGTGGGGCGTGTCCAGCGTCGATGAGAAACTGGGCATGGTGTATATCCCGATGGGCAATGAAACGCCCGACACCTGGGGCGGCAACCGCAATGTGAACGGCGAAAAATACAATAGCGCCATCGTCGCGCTCGACTTGGCCACCGGCAAGGTGCGCTGGGTCTACCAGACCGTGCACCACGATATCTGGGACATGGATATCGGCGGCCAGCCGACCTTGGTCGATATCGATACGCCGAAAGGCAAGGTGCCGTCGGTAGTGGCCACCACCAAGCGCGGCGACATCTATGTGATCGACCGCCGCGACGGCAGCCTGGTGGTGCCGGCGCCCGAGAAACCGGTACCGACCGGTAACGTCGCGGCCGGTGACCATGTGTCGCCGACCCAGCCGTTTTCGGCACTGACGTTCCTGCCCGAGAAGAACATCAGCGAAACCGACATGTGGGGCACCACGCCGTTCGACCAGCTGGCCTGCCGCATCATCTTCCGCCAGCACCGCTATGAAGGACCGTTTACGCCGCAGACTGTTGCCTCGGGCAAGATCAAGGGTGCCATCATCTCGCCGGGCCCGCTCGGCATCTTCGAATGGGGCGGCGCGGCCGTCGATCCGGGCCGCCAGCTGCTGCTGCTGAACCCCGACTACATGGGCTTCCTGGAACGCCTGGTGCCGCGTGCGCAAGCCACGGCCAAGGGTGGCAGCGGCACGGAGATGGGCCTGCAGCCGCAGAGCGGCACGCCGTTCGCCGTCGAGATCAAGCCGTTCCTGTCGCCGCTGGGCTTCCCATGCCAGGCGCCGCCATGGGGCTATGTGGCCGCTGTCGACCTGCGCACCATGAAAAAAGTCTGGATGCATAAAAATGGCACGACCATGGACAGCGCGCCCGTGCCGATTCCGCTGCCGCTGGGCGTACCGAGCCTGGGCGGCATGAGCACCACCGGCGGCGGCGTCGCTTTCCTCAGCAGCACGCTCGACTACTATATCCGCGGCTACGATGTGCGCAACGGCAAAGTGGTGTGGAAAGCGCGCCTGCCGTTTGGCGGCCAGGCCACGCCGATGAGCTACATCTCCGACAAGACCGGCAAGCAGTACGTGGTGGTGATGGCCGGCGGCCATGGTTCGCTGGGCACCAAGATGGGTGATACCCTGGTTGCCTATGCGTTGCCGGACGGGGCCAAAGCGGCTGAACCAGCCAAATAACATCCATATGGCGGCGCCGCGCAGTGCGTGGCGCCGATTTGTCACTCATCCTGGAAGGGGCCATGAACAGCAGCACCAGAACCTACCATTCGAGTGATTCCCCCGGTTATTTTTATACATCCGAGATTGCAGAGGAATTTGACGGCCTTTATTTATCCTTGAAATCCAGGCATCAAGATTTGCCTTTCCATATTTTCGTGGTTTTGCGCTGTTTGCAGTCAGCCTCGAATTGGGCGACAAAAGGCCGGTTTTCCTTGGCTGAAGACGCTGAAAAAACCATGGAGGGCGAACTGTGCCTGGGAGTGGATGTCGTTGTTTATGAGGAGGATTTTCAACAAATACCGGATATCAGAACAAACAAAGTGCAGCAGCGTTTGATGTTCGGCATGGAGCTGATGGCATTCCTGTCTGACAAGTTGAGCAAATCGACAAAGACTATACCTTATCTCAAGATGCATAAAGACGGGATATTGAGCAGTATAAATAAATGGTGCCTGGAGAATTATTGGCTGAAAGACGGTGATGTCATCGATTTCAATATATCGAATTGGACATTGCCAAGAGCGGAATCGGTTTTCGGGAAGCCTTGTTCCAGGAAAATAGCGGATGAAATTGACAAGAGCATCATGTTGAAACATCCTTTACAAGCAATAAAATATCAGCATCTTGCCTGGAATATTGATGGAAATCGGCAAGTGCAAAGCTGGTTTGCGCTGAACGGCAATAAAGAGTGGAAATGCTGTTGGTACGCGATAAAATAACATTCACTGTGGCCCATGCTGCCTGGCTGCGCGCACCGGCCCAGTCCTGCACAACGCGGCCGCCAGAAATGGCGCACGGTTGGCATTGCTCCCAAACGTGTCGTGGCAATAGGCGCCGGCATCGTCGGCGCCAGCCTGGCCTGTCACCTTGCCAGGCTCGGCGCCCGGTTGACTGTTGCCGAGGCTGGCGAAATCGCCTGCGGCGTGACCAGCATGTCATTTGCATGGATCAATACGTCGTGCGCGGGCCAGGATCCGATTGCGCTGCTGCAGGGCGGCGCCATTGATGCCGACCTGGTGGTGCTGGCGGCCGGCAGCGGCATCACGGTGCTGCGCGAGAAATTCAACCTGGCCCTGCCTGTTCGATGCATCTCCCGCCGTTTTCATGCGCTACGCTGCGCGGCGTGGCCTGATACGCAGCATCATTTCCAGCCACGAAATGGAAGCAAGACAGGCGGACGACGGCACCTTGCTCGCCGCGCAAGATTATATCGACGATAGCGACGAAAACCAGGCCTCGGCAATCGCATTGTGCGCCGCGCGCGCCATCGGGCATGCACTCGACGGCGCCGATGCCATCGGGCCGCAATATGCATGCATCGGCAAGCGGCCCATGCCGGCCGACGGCGTGCCCATCATCGGCTATCTGCCGAAGGTGAACGGTGCGTATGTGTGCGGCATGCATCCAGGCGTGACACTGGCGGCGATCGCGGGCCGGCTTGCCAGCGAGGAGCTGGTCATGGGCAAGGTGCATGTGGCCCTGGAACCCTGCCGGCCGGAACGCTTTCTGCATCGGCGTGCGCCCTGATTGCCGGCACACTGCCTCTCAAACAGTGGCATGGCGCAGGCTTGTCAGTCGCGACAACAGCAACATTCTCACCAATTCTTGCGAATGATTCTCGTTATCGATATCATGTTGGTAACCGCCAGTTTCGATTGACTGTCTTATTGAAGGTTTCACCATCCATGCCCGCCGTATTGTTCCCCCGTTTGCTCCCCCTTGCCGCCGCTTTATCGCTGGCTTTTGTCCCCGCTGTCCACGCGCAAACCGGAGACGACACGGTCTTGCAAGCCGTGCAAGTTACGGGCGCCCGCGCGCAGGCACTGGTGCCGTTGACCACCGAGGCGGGCAGCTTCCGTGGCGCCAATATCATGGACGTGCCATCGACGGTGAATGTGATCACGCGTGAACTGCTCGATTTGCAGGCGGTTAGCGGCCTGTACGACGCCGTGCGCAATACGGCCGGCGTCACGCGCCAGCAAAATGGCGGCGAGACGTGGGACCAGCTCGTCATTCGCGGCATCGCGGTGGAAAACCGGACCAACTATCGGCTGAACGGCTCGATGCCGATCATGAATTTCTCGCAGGTACCGATGGAAAACAAGCAGCGCGTGGAGGTGCTCAAGGGCGCCTCCGCCTTGTATTACGGCTTTGCGTCGCCGGCCGGCGTGGTCAATTTCGTTACCAAGCGCGCCGGCAGCAAGCCCGTCACCAGCTCCGGCCTGTCGGTTGACGACCGCGGCAGCGCGGTGGCCAATGTCGACCTGGGCCGCCGCTTTGGCGAACAGCAGCAGTTCGGCCTGCGCGTCAATGCGGCCGGCGGCACGCTGGGCTCCTACATGGACCATGTCGGCAATGGCAACCGCAGCTTTGTTTCGGCCGCGCTGGACTGGCGCGTGACGAACAAGCTGCTGCTCAAGGCCGACCTGGAATACGACCGCCGCAAGGTGACGGAACAGGCGGGGGTCAACCTGCCGGTCGCCGTCAATGGCGTGATTACCCTGCCGCGCGCGGTCGACCCGTCAAAACTGATCGGCCCGGACTGGTCGAACTTCGAAGCGCAGACCAAAAACGCCCAGCTGCGCGCCGACTATGCGCTGGCGGACGGCTGGGCGTTGACGGTCGAGGCGGGCCGCTCCGAAACGGCGCGCGACCGCCGCCTGGCGATCTTCCGCCTGAATAACGCGGCCGCGCTGGCCACCGGCGCGGGCCGCATCACTGGCAATATCCAGCATGGTGTCAACACCTCCGATTTGCTGCGCGCCGAACTGGCCGGCAATTTCAGGACGGGTGTTATTGCGCATGAACTGACCCTGGGCGCGTCGCGCACCGACAAGGCGCAAGACCCGATCTACCAGCGCAACTACACGATCGCCGCGCAAAACCTGTATAACCCGGTGCCGGTGACCAGCGTGGTATTCGGCGCCGCGCCAGCATCGCCTACCACGGCCGCGCTCGACACGCGCGATACAGGCCTGTATGCGCTGGACCGCATGGTGTTCAACCCGCAATGGCAAAGCGTGGTCGGAGTGCGCCACAACAGCTACCGCAGCGACCAGGGCGCCAGCCATTATGACGTCAGCAAGACCACGCCGATGGCGTCGCTGATCTACAAGCTTGCACCCGATCTCTCGCTGTATGCGTCGATGGCGCGCGGCCTGGAAGAGGGTGAGACGGCTCCCACCGGTTCGGCCAACCAGGGCGTCAAGATGGCGCCCGGCGTGAGCCGGCAGCAGGAGCTGGGCGCGCGCTGGCTGTCGCCCGCCGGTACCTTGCTGTCGGCCGCGCTGTTCGATATCACGCGCCCCGGCTACTACACCAATACCGGCAATGTGTTCACCGCGGACGGCGAGCAGCGCTACCAGGGCCTGGAACTGTCGACCCAGGGCAAGCTGATGCGCCAGCTGTCGTGGCAGACCTCGGCGCAGTTCCTCGATCCGCGCTTCGACCATATCAACGCCCAGTACAACGGCAAGGCGCCGGAAAACGCCTCGAAACGCACCGGCAGCGCCTTCTTGTCGTATGCGTTCGATGGCATGCCGGGGCTGTCGGTCAATGGCGGCGCGTATTACTACAGCGCGCGTCCCGTCAATGACCTGAACCAGGCTTTTCTCGGCGGCGTGACCCTGTTCAGCGCCGGCGCCCGCTACGCGGGCCGCATGATGGACAAGGCCGTTACCTGGCAGCTGAACATGGACAATGCCGCCGACAAGCGCTACTGGGCCGGCGCCGGCACGCGCCTGGCGTCCGGCGCGCCGCGCACGGTCAAGCTAAGCGTGAAAGTGGATCTGTAAGCCAGCGTTGTTTTCTTGGTAGTGGCGCTGGGCGCGGGGCAGGGCGGCGGCTATAATGCCGCCATGTTCACCAGCAAAGCCAGGGCTACCCTCGTTCTGTGGATCGCGTGCTGCGCCATCCTGCTGGCCGCGCTCGCCCCGGCCGTGTCGCGCGCGCTGACGGTTGCCCGGGGCATGGCGGTACCCAGCCTGGAGATCTGCTCCGTGGCAGGCGGCATGAACATGGTGCCGATCAAGCCGAGCTCGCAGGAACCGGCACCGGAGCAGGGCGCCATGCAGATGGGCGACTGCCCGTGCTGCAGCATGCATGCGGCCACGCTTGCTTTGCCGCCTGCCAGCCTGGCGCCCGCTACCGGTGCGCTGATCGTCGGCCTGCTGCCCGTACTCTTTTATCAATCGATCAACCCGCTGTTTGCCTGGACGCCGCTCCAGCCCCGCGGCCCGCCTGCCGTCTTCTGATTCTCTTCGCCTGAACCGTTGTCGGCCGCACTCATTGTGCGGGCTGGCGGCCGTTCGTCCTGTCCATCGAATTGAAAGAAGCAGCATGAACCACCTCCTTTTATTGATTTCTCTGTCGCTGGCGCTGCCGGCCATGGCGCAGAGCGCCGCCAGCGAGATCGTCCTGCCCGAGCAGAAGGTCATCGTCACGGCGCTGGCCCAGCGCTACCAGCCGTCCGGCGATACGGCGCAGATGCTGAGCGATATGCCCGGCTACGGCGTGGCGGCCGGTGGCGGCGTGTCCGGCCTGCCGGTGGCCAACGGCTTTGCGGACGACCGCCTGAAGATCCGCATCGACGGCATGGAAATCACCTCGGCCTGCGCCAACCACATGAACGCGCCGCTGTCGTATATCGACCCGTCGCAAGTGCAGCGCATCCGCCTGATCGCGGGCGTGACGCCGGTGAGCGCCGGCGGCGACAGCATCGGCGGCACCATCGAGGTACAGTCGCAGGCGCCGGTGTTCGCGGAGGCGGGCGCCGGCATGCTGGCGCAGGGCAGCGCCGGCCTGCTTGGTCGCAGCGTCAACCGCAGCGTATCGGGCAATCTGGCGGCGTCCGGCGCCAGCGAGACGCTCTCGATCGGCTACAGCGGCGCCTACACGCGCAGCCGCAGCTACGAGGACGGCCATGGCGACAGGGTGCTGGGCAGCATGGCCGAAAGCATCAACCAGGCCATCGTGCTGGCCGTAAAAGGCGACGGCCAGCTGCTGACCTTGCGCGCGGGCGTGCAGCATATTCCCTATCAGGGTTTTCCGAACCAGTATATGGACATGACGGACAACCACGGCCAGTTCGCCAACCTGGCCTGGCATGGCAGTTTCGGCTGGGGCGTGCTCGATGCGCGCGCCTACTGGCAGCAGACCGACCACGAGATGGGGTTTTTCAGCAGCGAGCGCCCCGGCACCATGCCGATGGTCACGCGGGGCCGCAATACGGGCCTGGCGCTGCAGGAAAGCCTGCCGACCGCAGCCGGCGAGCTGCGGCTGGGCCAGGAGTTCCACGGCTTCCGTCTCGATGACTACTGGCCTGCGGTACCCGGTTCGATGATGATGGGGCCGCGCACCTACCTCAATATCAACGGCGGCCGGCGCGACCGCACGGTGCTGTTCGGCGAACTGGAAACACGCCACGATGCGCGCTGGACCAGCGTGCTGGGCCTGCGCGGCGAATCGGTGCGCATGGAGACGGGCGAGGTACAATCGTACGGCGCCGGCATGATGAACATGGCCGACACGATGGCGGCGGCCGCCTTCAACGCGCGTTCACGGCGCCAGCGCGATACCAATCTCGACGCCAGCCTGCTGGCCCGCTTTGTGCCGGACGCCGCCGGCAGCTACGAGTTCGCGCTGGCGCGCAAGGTGCGCTCGCCCAACCTGTACGAGCGCTATTCGTGGGGCGGCGGCAGCATGGCGATGACCATGACCAACTGGTTTGGCGACGGCAACGGCTATGTGGGCAAGATCGACCTGAGACCGGAAACGGCGTACACGGCCGCTTTCACGGCAGACTGGCATGGCGCGGGCGACGACAGCTGGTTCGTGCGCATCAACCCCTACTACAGCCGCGTCAACGACTATATCGACGCCGACGTGCTGGCGCCGTTCAACCCCTACATGCAGATGGGCGCAAAGGGCAATCTGCTGCGCTTCGCCAACCACGATGCGACACTGTATGGCGTCAACCTGTCATGGCAGGCGCCGCTGGCGTCCAGCCCGCGCTGGGGCAAGTTCACCGCCACTGGCAGCGCGGCGTACACGCGCGGCAGGCGCAGGGAAAGCGACAGCGACGGCGACCTGTACCGCATGATGCCGTTCCATGCCTTGCTGGGCATCGAGCAGACGGTGGGCGCCTGGAGCAACCGCGTCGAAATGAAAATGGTGGCGCGCAAGGACAAGGTCGATGCACGGCGGCTGGAACCGCAGACGGCTGGCTACGCCATCGTCAACCTGCGCAGCAGCGTGGCGGTGGGCAAGGCCAGCGTGAATTTTGGCGTGTCGAATGTCTTCAACCGGGCGTACGCCGATCCGCTCGGCGGCGTCTATCTGTCGGGACTGCAGGCGCATGGGGGAGGGCTGCAGCCTTTGCCGGCCGAAGGACGTTCGATTGACCTGGGCCTGCAGCTGAAGTTTTAAGCCTGCCCCGCCACGCTTGTCGGCTTGGCTCTTCAGGGCGTGAGCCGACAAGCGCATCCGGATTCGTTTGCCCGCCTCTTTGCCACGCACGCCAGGATCAGGTCTAATCAGGGACTGTCAACACAAGGAGGTCTTCATGCTGCCTGCTCCATCCATCGCCGACTTGCGCGCCCGCTTTCCCCTGGTCGACCAGCTGGCGGCCCTGCAGCCACTGAGCTGGTTCAATCCCGCCATCGTGCCCACCGCCGAAGCGCTGGGCGATGTCGGCCTCGATGCGGCTGACGTGGCTGCCGCCAGCGCGCGCCTGGCCCGCTTTGCACCGTTCCTGGCGCGTGCGTTTCCCGCTACCGAGGCCTCTGGCGGCATGATCGAGTCGCCCGTGCTGCCCGTGCCCGCCATGCAGGCGGCACTGGCGCAGCGCGCTGGCGCCGCCATTCCCGGCCAGCTGTGGCTCAAGCTCGACAGCCACCTGCCGATCTCCGGTTCGATCAAGGCGCGCGGCGGCATTTACGAAGTATTGAAACACGCGGAGGGGTTGGCGCTGGACGCCGGCCTGATTACGGAGCAGGACGATTACGCCCTGCTGGCCAGCGACGTCGTGCGCGCCTTTTTCGGCCAGTACGCGATCGCGGTGGGCTCGACCGGCAACCTGGGCCTGTCGATCGGCATCATCAGCGCGCGCCTGGGCTTTCGCGTCACCGTGCACATGTCGGCCGACGCGCGCCAGTGGAAGAAGGACAAGCTGCGCGCGCATGGCGTGACTGTCGCCGAATACGCGTCCGACTACAGCGTGGCGGTCGAGCAGGGCCGCCGGCAAGCCGAAAGCGATCCCGCCTGCCATTTTATCGACGACGAAAACTCGCACGACCTGTTTCTCGGCTATGCGGTGGCGGGCGAGCGCCTGAAGAAGCAGTTCGACGCGCAGGGTGTGCTTGTCGATGCCGGCCATCCGCTATTCGTCTACCTGCCATGCGGCGTGGGTGGCGGTCCCGGCGGCGTGGCGTTCGGCCTGAAACTGGCGTTTGGCGATGCGGTCCACTGCGTGTTTGTCGAGCCCACCCATGCGCCGTGCATGCTGCTGGGCGTGCATACGGGCCTGCACGAGTTGATCTGCGTGCAGGATATCGGCATCGACAATCTCACGGCCGCCGACGGCCTGGCCGTGGGCCGGCCGTCGGGCTTTGTCGGCCGCGCCATGCAGCGGCTGATCGACGGCTATGCGACCGTCACCGATGAAGAGTTGTACCGCCTGCTGGCGCTGCTGGAGCGGACGGAAAACCTGCGGCTGGAGCCTTCGGCAGTGGCGGGCTTCGCGGCCGTTGCTTCCGTGCTGGCGGCGCCGCTGTATGCGGGGCAGCTGGACAATGCCACGCATCTGGTGTGGGGGACGGGCGGCAGCATGGTGCCCGAGATTGAGATGGATGCTTACGTGGCACGTGGGGGGGCACTGTTGGCGGGGCGCTGAGGTTATTTCAACCCGAAGGCAAGGACTGGGGTCGGACCCTCAGGGGGAATACGTCCCAGTGGGATGTATTCCGCTCGCGAAGCGACCGACCCCGGCTCTCTGCCGTTGGGTTAAATTTGATACACTGCGCCCCTCACCGAAACCGCGCACCAAGGAAGCATCATGCACCCAACTCCCTCGAACAGTTACAATTCCCGGGAACTGCGCGCCTGCGCCCTGGCCTGCCTGCTCGAACCCGATCCGACGGCCAAGGTGGCAATGGTGGCCGCCATGGCGCAATCACGTCCCGCACCCGATCCCGCCGCAGCATTGCAGCCCGCTGGCGCCATCCCCGGCCGCCCGCAGCGCCCCGAACTGGTGCCGCCGCGCCTGGTCGGACGCCGCTCGATGATTACCCAAGAAGGCCGCGCCATGCTGGTGCATGCGCTGGCGCATATCGAATTCAACGCGATGAACCTGGCGCTCGATGCGCTGTGGCGTTTCCCGGATCTGCCGGTGGAATACTATACGGACTGGCTGCAGGTCGCCGCCGAGGAGGCCACCCACTATTCGCTGCTGGTGGCGCACCTGGAGGTGCTGGGCCAAGCATATGGCGACTTTCCGGCCCACGACAGCCTGTGGGAAATGGTCGACAAGACGCGCGGCGACGTGCTGGCGCGCATGGCGCTGGTGCCGCGCACGCTGGAAGCGCGGGGACTCGACGCGATTCCGCCGCTGCGCGCCAAGCTGGCGCAGGCCGGCGACATGGCGGCCGCCGCCATCCTCGACATCATCCTGCGCGACGAAGTCGGACACGTGGAAATCGGCAACCGCTGGTATGGCTATCTGTGCGGTCAGCGGGGACTTGAATTGCGCGCCACCTATGCCGAACTGGCCGCGCGCTACGAGGCGCCGACCTTGCGTGGACCATTCAACCTGGAAGCGCGGCGGCGCGCCGGATTTTCCGAACTGGAGCTGGGCGACCTGCCATCGTAAAGCCGGTGCAGGGTCCGCCGTGGTAAATTCAACCGTCAACCGGATGAGGGAGCAAAGCCATGGCATTGGCATCGGAATGGGAACTGGTAGGACGGCTGGCGTTTTCGGCCTTGCTGGGCAGCGCGATCGGCTACGAACGCGAGCGGCTGGCGTGGGTGGCGGGCTTGCGCACGCATATGCTGGTGTGCGTCGGTTCGACGCTGATCATGATCGTCTCGGCCTATGGTTTTTCGGAGGTGCTCAGCGAGCGGGTAACGCTGGACCCGTCGCGGATGGCGGCGCAGGTGGTGTCGGGCATTGGTTTCCTGGGCGCCGGGGCGATCCTGGCGCGCGGCGAGATCGTGCGCGGGCTGACGACGGCGGCCAGCGTGTGGTCGGTGGCCGGCATCGGGCTGGCCGTTGGCGGCGGGCTGTATACACCGGCGGTAGCGGCCACCGTCATCATCCTGATCATTTTGGCGGGCATCAAGCCGCTGGAAAAGCGTTTTATCGGCAGCCGCCAGCGGCGCGAACTGCTGATCACGGCCGAGCGCGATGCACTGTCGCTCGACAAATTGCACGAGGCGCTGGGGGCAGGCACGACGCGGGTGCAGCAGTTCGTAATCCGGCAAAAAGACGGTTCGCCACAGCTGGACGATATCGTGATCACCTTTGCGCGCGTGACACCGATGCAGTTCCTGGCGTTGCAAAAACGCCTCATCGCAGTGCCGGGCGTAGTCAAGCTGAAAGACCCCGACGCAGACCCGGATGCCCTGCAGCCCTGATGCAGCCTGGGTTTCATCTTGAGATGCACTTGTCAGCTTAGTCCTACTTGACTGGCGGCACCTGTCTGATTGTATGCCTTGCGGAAAGACGAGATGATGAGTCAACTCTGCAATAGCCAACCAATCAGATCGGGACGATGCCATGAACAAGCCAGCGATGCACCAGCCAACTTTTGTGAACAAGCCTTTCGTGCTGATCTGCCTGTTCACGGTGTCGACCCTGGCGGCCACTATCTGGAATGGCGACGCCAACGCCGGTCCGGCAGCCGCCGCCACCATCGCTGCGCCGACCCAGATGGCCGGCGACGAAGGCCGCGCCCTGCCGGTATGCGGCATGCGCGAACTGAGCCTGTCGGCCCAGTGCCAGCCTAGCCTCGACGCCTGAGCTTCTGTTTCAGCGGTTCCTCGCTTTGCAGTCGCCGTTGCAGCAAAGCCAGCACGGCCGCTTCTTCCGGCGCCAGCGCATGCAGGTCTTCCTTGAGTTCCTGCTGCGCACGCGCCTTCAACCCTTCCAGCAGGCTGCCGTCCAGGTAGGAATCGAGGACCGCTGGGTGCACATAGCATTTGCGGCAGATCGACGGCGTATTGCCCAGCTTCTTGGCCACCGATTCGATCGCCTGCACGATATTCTTTTTGGCCTGCGCTTCGGAATCGACTTTTTCAAATTCTTCCAGCGCCAGTGCCGCCAGCAGCGTGCCTGACCAGGTGCGGAAATCCTTGGCCGTATAGTCTTCACCGGTAATCTCGCGCAGGTAGTCGTTGACGTCGCCGGAGTCCACGCCGTGGCGCTGGCCGTCTTCGTCGAGGTACTGGAACAGTTCCTGCCCTGGCAAGTCGCGGATGGTCTGCAGCACGCGCGCCAGGCGGCGGTCGCTCAGCTTGATGTCGTGGTGCACGCCGCTCTTGCCGCGGAAATGAAATTCCACGCCGCTGCCGGCCACCTTGACGTGGCGCGTGCGCAAGGTGGTCAGGCCGAATGATTTGTTGGTGCGCGCATATTCTTCGTTACCGATGCGCATCATGGTCAGTTCCAGCAGGTGCACGATGGTCGCCAGCACTTTTTCGCGCGGCATGCCGGGCAGTTTCATGCCGGCGTCGACCGCCTGGCGGATGGCGGGCAAGGCGCGGCCAAAGCTCAGCATGCGCTCGTATTTCGCCTCGTCGCGCACCTGGCGCCAGCGCGCGTGGTAGCGGTATTGCTTGCGGCCCCTGGCGTCGCGGCCGGTGGCCTGCACGTGGCCATTGGCGCGCGCGCAGATCCAGACGTCGGTCCAGGCCGGCGGTATCGCCAGCGCCTTGATGCGCGCCAGGGTATCGTCGTCGTCCAGCTTCTGGCCGTCGGCGTCGAGGTAATGAAATTTGCCGGGCTTGCCCTGGCGCGCAATGCCGGGCTGGTGGTCGCCGACATAGCGCAGGCCGGCAGCTTTGGCAATGGCCGGTGCCGGGTCGGCAGCAGGGCTGGCAGGGGCGGGTGTTTCCATTTTCATGTACGGTACTCCAGGTATCGCCATAGGCGATGTATGATAATGTGCGCGCTCAACGAGGCGCGCTTGGCGTAGAGGAGCAACAGATGTTTGGTAGAAGAAAAAATCTCGAACAGGACCATGCCGCACAGGCGAAGGCGTACGAAAAGAAATATACGGACGACAGCTTCTGGGACAAGGTCATCAAGTTTGCCAAGACGGCCGGCCGCGAAGTGATCGAAAAAGCGCTGTGGCTGTATTACGCGGCGCAGCAACCGAATACGCCGGTGTGGGCCAAGACGGCCATTTACGGTGCGCTCGGCTATTTCATTTCGCCCATCGATGCGATTCCCGACATCACGCCCGTCGTGGGCTATGCGGATGACCTGGCCGTGCTGGCCGCCGCCGTGGCAACGGTGGCGACCTATATCACGGCCGAGGTCAGGCAGCGCGCGTCGGAAAAAATGACCGGCTGGTTTGGCGCCTGAACCTGAGTGAAACTTAAGCGGCAGGACCGGCCGGCTGCGGCTGGTTTTTTACCGCATTGCGGTATTTGGCCTTGGCTATCGCTTTTTTCTCCGCTTCGCTGGCGATATTCGATGCCTTGATACGGGCTTTTTCGCTTTTGCTGCGTTGTTGGGCGATATCTTTATTGCCGATGCGGTTCGTCATGCTGGTCTCCTGATACAGGTTAAAGGTACGTCAAATGTGACCGTTCCAGCATACGTCATACGATAGCCGCCACTGTGCGGCCGCCCACACAGTGGCATTGCTGCTCCTACTTTTTGACCGCCTCGTTGGCGCGCGCCAGCAAGCGCTGCACCACTTCCTTCTGGAAGCTGCGGAACTCGCGGTCGGCGCTGATATTGGCAAACGCCAGCACGGCTGTCTTGCTGGCCGTGTCGACACAGACGACGGATGCGGCGCCCGGGTCGCCGCCGCTGTGCGTGGCCAGCTGCATGCCATCGAGATCGCGCAAGATCCACGCCAGCGCCTGGCGCGCCTGCGGATCGCTGGCCGCCATGCTGACCGGCTGCGGCGCCAGGAAGGCCTGCACGGTTTCTTCCTTCAGGTAGCGGTGGCTGCCGACCTTGCCGCCGTTGGTGAAGATGGTCAGGAAGCGCGCGAAATCATGGGCCGAGGTACGCAAGAGGCCAGCCGGCCAGTCCGGATAGCCGACTGGCGGCAGCACCTGCACGCCGGGGTCCTTGTCCTTGTACGGCTGGGCAATGACCGTGCTGCGCGGCAGGCTGGCCAGCTTCCAGGCCGTGTCGTCCATGCCCAGCGGCTCGAACAGCTGCTCGGCGCTGTAGACGTCCAGCGCTTCCGGGCTCAGGCGCGATACCAGATAGCCGAGCAGGGCAAAGCCAACATTGCTGTAGCGCCGTTCCGTGCCGGGACGCCCGGCAAACGACAGGTCCGCGTCATACCAGCCGCCGCCGCGCGACAGATAGCCTTTCAGAAAATCGCGCAAGGGCAACCTGGGGTCGCCTTCGACGGAAAACGCCGGCGTCTTTTCGTACACGGCGTCGGAAATGCCCGAGGTATGCGTCAGCAGATGGCGGAAGGTGATCGCCACATCGGGATACTTCGGGTGCAGCAGCGGAAAGTCCAGGTGTGGCGCGACCTTGTCGTCGAGCTGGAACAGCCCCTGTTCGTGCAGCATCATGATGGCGGTGGCCGTCACCACTTTGCTGACCGAGGCGATATGGAAGGCCGTGTCGGCGCCGGCCTGCAGGCCCGCGTCGATATTGGCCATGCCGTAGCCGCGCGCAAAGATGGTCTTGTCGCCGCGCACGATGGCCACGCTCATGGCCGGCGTTTCGGTGCGCGCCAGGCCGTCGCGCATGAAGGCGTCAAAGGCGGTTTCCCAGGCCGTGTCGGCGGGATTGGTGGCGCAGCCGGTTTGCAGCAGGGCCAGTGCAACGCCCAGTCCCAGTACGCTTCGTCGTTTCATGGTGTTCGTTCTTCCTCGGCTAAGTTCGCGCCTGATGCAGGCGTTTGATGTCTTGATATCTTATCTTAACAATATTTTTCGGAAAAGCAGTGCCGATTGGCAAAACATTGCTGCGCAGCAATGATGCCAGCTGCGTCAGTCCTTCCAGTAGCGGTTCAGCAAGGGCGTCACGCTGATACCGTGCGCGACGATGGACACCATCACCACCACGATGGTGATATGGCTCAGCTCACGCGCCAGCCCTGTTGGCAGGCCATGGTTGATCGCATAGCACAGGTAATACACGGAACCGATGCCGCGCACGCCAAACCAGGCGGCAATGCCGCGCAGGCGCATGCCCGTGTTCGATCCCAGCAGGCCCAGCATCACGCTGACGGGACGCGCCACCAGCAGCAGGAACAGCGCCATGCCCACCGTGCGCCAGTTCCACGCCGACGCGCTGACGGCGCCGCCCAGCAGCAGCACCAGCGTCAGCTCGGACAGATGTTCGAGGTGTTCCTTGAATACCAGCGACTCGGCGCTGACAGTGAGCGGCGTTTGCGGCTCGTTCGGCTTGACGGCCGTGCCTGGATGCACTTCCTCGGCCTGCAGCAGGCCCTGCTTGTCTTCCGGCGCGCCGGTCAGCCGCAATTCCGTCTGGCGCAGCGCCACGCCGGCAAAAAAGACCGCCAGGAAACCCCAGGCATGCAGCCAGGTCGCCACCCCATACACCAGCGCGATCAGGCCCAGCCCCACCAGGTCATCGAGCACTTCGTGCTTCGGATCCTTGCCGCGCAGCTGCCAGCCTAGCCACGCCAGCAGCGCGCCGCCGGCCACGCCGATGGCGATGGCCGCCGCGCTGCCCCACAGCAGGTCGTGCCACAGCCAGGTAAAGCCGCTGTTGCCCAGCTCATGGTGGCCCAACAGGCCCAGGCCCAGCATCACGAACGGAAAGCCGCTGCCGTCGTTCATGCCCGCTTCGCACGTCAGCGTAAAACGCAACTGGTCGCTGTCGCCGGGGCGGCGCACCTGCACGTCGGTAGCCAGCACGGGATCGGTGGGCGCGAGGATGGCGCCCAGCAAAATCCCGGCGCCCAGCGGCAGCTCCAGCACCAGGCAGGCAAACGCGGTCACCAGCGCCACCGAGATCGCCATCGACAGCCAGGCCAGGCGGATCGAGGGCATCCAGCGCGCCAGCGTGAACGGCACCGGCATCTTGACGCCGGCCGAAAACAGCGAAATCAATACGGCGATTTCAGTCAGCGTTTCCAGCAGCGGCGCCTGCTTCACCAGGTCGAGCGAAAACAGGCCCAGCGCAATCGGTCCGACCACCAGGCCGACGCCCAGGTAGGCGATCGAAGAGGTGAACGGCAGGCGGGCGATGCTGGTGGCGGCCAGGCCGCGCGCCAGCATCAGGCAGCCGATCAGGATAAACCAGGCGTTGGTGCTCATGTCGGTGTTCCTTCAGGCTGGGAGGGTATCAACTTGCAGCTTACACCTTGGCCGTTGGCGAACCGTCAATAATCGTATCGAGCGCGTCAGGCCGGTTGATGACTGTGGCGGCGGTGGTATTGAGTTCAAGCGGATCGAGCGACGAGCGCAGGCGCGGCAGGCCGTGCGGATAGTGCTGCGCCACATAGCCGAGGATGCCTTCGCGGATCACGCAGCGCAGTTCGAACGCGTCGCCGGAATTGTTCGCGCTGATCAGGAAACGCAGCTGCATGGCGCGGTCGGTGGCGTCGGTCACCTGCACCTTGCACACGCGCTGGTCCCACAGTGGCGAGGCCTGGCACAGGCGCTCCATTTCCTCGCGCAGCGGGTCGACCGGCACGCTGAAGTCCAGCCACAGGAACACGGTGCCGAGGATGGTGGACGAGGTATGGGTCCAGTTCTCGAACGGGTTTTCAATGAACCAGGTCAGCGGCACGATCATGCGGCGCTCGTCCCAGATGCGCACTACCACATAGGTGCCCTTGATTTCCTCGACGCGGCCCCATTCGCCATTGACGATCAGCACGTCATCGATGCGGATCGGCTGCGAGAACGCGATCTGCAGGCCGGCAATGAAGTTGCCGAGCACGGGGCGGGCCGCAATACCGGCCACCAGGCCGGCCACGCCGGCCGAAGCGAGCAGACTGGCGCCGATCTGACGCGCGCCCGGCAAAGTCAGCAAGATAAAGGACAGACCCAGGATAATCACGATGGCGTGCGCGCTGCGCGTGAGCACCCTGGCCTGCGTGATCAGGCGGCGCGCGCGCAGGTTGTCGGCCACGTCAACCGGGTTGAGCTGGGCGATGGTGAGGCTGAGCGACTCGATGCATTGCATGGCCAGCCAGGTCAGCGCCACGATCAGCGCTACGCTGGCCAGGTGCGACAGGCCGACCAGACCCGGCGTATCGCTGGGCGCGCCGGCCAGCACGATGCGCAGGCCGAACATGATCAGGCACAGCTGGCTGGCGCGGAAGGCCACGCGCGTGACATTGGTGGTGAACGGGCGGCCATTGGCCAGGCGCTTGAGCAGGCTGATGCTGGCGCGGTGCACGCCCATGGCGATCAGGGTGGAGATAATGGCGCTCAGCAGGACCGTGACGGCGGAGGCAAGCCTTCCTCCCATCAATGAATGATACGTAGTGAGATCCATAGGCGAAAAATCCTTGTGATGGGTGAAATGGATGGCAGCAAATGTTTATTCTAAAGCCTTACTGTAGAGCTGGGGCGTGCGTTGATTAACGGACAAGATGCTTCCGATCGCAGATACTGAAAGTACCTGATGATTTACCTCTGTGGCACGCTTGGTGTTTCAACAAGGAAATCAACAGAACGACACCGCATGGAAAATATTGGCATACTTGCCATGCTTTTAGCTTCTGCAAAGGAAAATGATGATTTTAAGATCGCTCAGAATGTCCTTGCGTTTCATTCTGCCTCTCGCTCTGGTACTGGGACTGTTCGCGTATATCGTGGTCCCGCTGCTCGACAACATTACGCTGCGCTGGTATGTGCGCGACCTCGATAGCCGCGCCGAACTGCTCGCTGGCACCTTGCGCCCGCCGCTGACGCAGTACTTGCCGGAAAATGATACCGCCCGTATCAATGACCTGTTCCAGGGCGCCACGCGCGACGAGCGCCTGATCGCGCTGGGCTTTTGCGACAACGCCGGCAAGCTTCTTTACAAGACGGCCCAGTTCCCGGCCTCGATCGGTTGCTGGACCACCCCGAGCTCGGGTGGCCTCTATAAATCGCTGGCGCAGCTGCCGCAGGGCCAGGTACACCTGAGCGAAACGCCCGTGATGAGCGACGCGCAGCAGCTGGGCCGGCTGGTGCTGGTGCAGGACATGAGTTTTGTCGAGCGCCGCAACAGCGACACCAAGCGCTTCATCTTTGCCTTCCTGGCCGTGCTGGCCGTGCTGATTTCGCTGATGACCGTGTTCGTGGCGCACCTGAGCTGGCGCGGCTGGCTGTCGGCCGTGAAAGACATCCTGCGCGGCGAACTGCTGGCCAAGAAGAACGTGGCAGTGCAGGCCGACGCCGCGCCTGCGCCCATCATCGCGCCTGCGCCGGCCGAAATGCAGCCGCTGATCGGCGACCTGCGCGAACTGCTGCAGGAATACCACCTGGAACGCCAGGGCGAAAACAATGGCTGGACCTCGGAATGGACGCCGGAAAAACTGCGCGGCCTGCTCGAAGCGGACCTGGCCGGCGACCAGGTGCTGGTGGTGTCGAACCGCGAGCCGTATATCCATACCAGGGGCGACGACGGCAGCATCCGGGTGCAGCGTCCGGCCAGCGGCCTGGTGACCGCCGTGGAAGCGGTGATGCGCGCCTGTTCGGGCACCTGGATCGCCCATGGCGCCGGCTCGGCCGACCGCGAGACGGTGGACAAGCTCGATCACGTACCCGTGCCGCCGGAAAACCCCAGCTACACCTTGCGCCGCGTCTGGCTGACTGAAGAGGAAGAGCAGGGCTACTACTACGGCTTCGCCAATGAAGGCATGTGGCCGCTGTGCCATATTGCCCACGTGCGCCCCGTGTTCCGCTCGTCGGACTGGGACCAGTATGTGAAGGTCAACCGCCGCTTTGCCGAAGCGGTGATCGCCGAAGCGAAAACCGACAACCCGGTGGTGCTGGTGCAGGATTACCACTTTGCCCTGTTGCCGCGCATGGTGCGCGAGGCGCTGCCAAAAGCGACGATTATCACGTTCTGGCATATCCCCTGGCCGAACTCGGAGTCGTTCGGCATCTGCCCGTGGCGCGAAGAGATTCTCGATGGCCTGCTGGGCAGCACCATCCTGGGCTTCCATACGCCGTTCCACCGCAAGAACTTCCTGGAAACCGTGGACCGCTACCTGGAAACCCGCATCGAACCGGAAGCGTCGACCATTTCGTATGGCGGCGAGATGACCCAGGTCGAAGACTATCCGATCTCCATTGCCTGGCCCGATGAAGATCCGAACCTGCCCGACGTGGCCACCTGCCGCGCCGAGATCCGCGCCGCCATCGGTGTGCCGTCCGATCATTTGCTGGGCATCGGCGTCGACCGTCTCGATTACACCAAGGGTATCGTCGAGCGCTTCCAGGCGGTCGAACGCATGCTGGAGCAGCAGCCTGGCATGGTGGGACACTTCACGTTCATCCAGATCGCCGCGCCGAGCCGCGCCTCGCTGGACGAGTACCAGAGTTTCGACACCCGCGTGCGCAAGATGGTCGAGCGCATCAACCGCCGCTTCGGCAGCGGCGACTATGTGCCGATCCTGCTGAAAGCCGAGCACCACGGCCAGGACGCGCTGCAGCGTTTCTTCCGCGCTTCCGAAGTGTGCATGGTGACGAGCCTGCATGACGGCATGAACCTGGTGGCCAAGGAATTCATCGCTTCGCGCGACGACGAGATGGGCGTGCTGGTGCTGTCGCAATTCACGGGCGCCGCGCGTGAATTGCACGAAGCGCTGATCATCAACCCGTATCACATCGAGCAGGGCGCCGAAGCCCTGTACCGTGGCCTGGTCATGCCGCCGGTGGAGCAGCGCGAGCGCATGAAGAGCATGCGCGCGCGCGTGAAACACTTCAATGTGTACCGCTGGGCCGGGCGCATGCTGCTGGACGCCTCGCGCCTGCGCCAGCGCGACAAGGTGATGACCAAGATTGATGCACACCGCCGCTCAAGCCGGCGCAAGGGACTTTAATGGCAGGTAATGTAGAAACGATGTTGGAAACAGCGCACGACGATAGCGCGGTACTGGGCAGTCTGCTGGAAAACCCGGGCTGCGCGATCTTCCTCGACTTTGATGGCACCTTGGTCGACCTGGCGCCCACGCCCGATGGCGTGTGCCTGGAAAAGGGCGTGGCCGAAGCGCTGGCCCTGCTGGCGGCGCGCCATCAGGGCGCGCTGGCGATCATTTCCGGCCGCCCCGTCGCGCAGATCGACGCCATGCTGGCGCCGCTGGTGTTGCCGGTGGCCGGCGTGCACGGCGTCGAACGGCGCGGCGCGGACGGCCAGCTGCACGTGGCCGCCACGCCGGACGTGTCGCCGGTGCTGGCGCAAGCCCAGGCGCTGGCGGCCTTGCACCCCGGTTTGCTGGTGGAGCGCAAGCGCGGCGCCGTGGCCCTGCATTACCGGCTGGCGCCGGAACTCGAACAGCTGTGCGTGCAGCAAATGACGGCCGCCGTGCAAGCGTGCCCCGGTGTTTTGCTGTTGCATGGCAAAATGGTGCTCGAAGCCAAGCCGGCCGCCACCAACAAGGGCGGCGCGATTGCCGCCTTCATGACCGAAGCGCCATTCGCGGGACGCCGTCCCGTGTTTGCCGGCGACGATACCACCGATGAGGCAGGCTTTGCCTTTGTCGAACAGGCAGGCGGGCAGGGCGTCAAGGTAGGCAGCGGCGCCAGTGCCGCCTCGCTGCGCCTGGCCAGTCCAGCTGCATTGCGAGCGGTCCTGTTGGCAGCCTCATCCACACCACACAAGGAGTAGCCGATGACCACATCCCACGAGCAGCCCTACGACACTCCCAGCGGCGCGCAAGCGTCGAAAGCCTTGGCAGCCAGCGCTGCCGCTTCCTCTTCCGCCCCCCTCACGCCACAGCAGGCCAGCCTCAATTGCGGCGTGGTCGGCAACTGCGCATTCAGCGCGCTGATCGACCAGCAGGGCCAGGTTGTCTGGTCCTGCCTGCCCCGTTTCGACGGCGATCCGGTCTTCAACAGCCTGCTGGACGCCTCCGAAAACGGCAGCGTCTGGGGCATCGACATTGAAAACTACGCGCGCAGCGAACAGTTCTACGAGCCCAACACGGCCGTACTGCGCACGCGCCTGTACGACACCGAAGGGCGCGGCGTGGAAATCACCGATTTCGCCCCCCGTTTCCTCAGCCGCGACCGCATGTTCCGCCCGCTGATGCTGATCCGCCGCGTGCGCCCGCTGGACCGCGCCGTGCGCATCCGCGTGCGCCTGCGTCCCCGTTTCGACTGGGGCAAGCTGGCGCCGCAGATCACCCAGGGCAGCCACCATATCCGCTACGTGGGGCCGGAGCAGACGCTGCGCCTGAACACGGATACGTCGCTGAACTACGTGCTCAGCGAATCGTATTTCGTGCTCGACAAGACGGCCAACTTCCTGCTGGGTCCGGACGAGACCCTGGCCGGCGGCATCGACGAGACGGCGCGCATCTTCGAAAAGGAAACCATCAACTACTGGCGCACCTATACGCGCCGCCTGGCCGTGCCGCTCGAATGGCAGGACGTGGTGATCCGCGCCGCGATCACCTTGAAGCTGTCGCTGTACGAGGACACGGGCGCGATCATCGCCGCCATGACCACCAGCATCCCCGAAGCGCCGGGCAGCAGCCGCAACTGGGACTACCGCTACTGCTGGTTGCGCGACGCCTTCTTCGTGGTGCGCGCACTGAACAGCCTGTCCGAAGTGGGTACCATGGAAGACTACCTGCGCTGGCTGACGAACATCGTGGCGCGCTCGAAGGGCGGCCACATCCAGCCGCTGTACGGCATCGGCCTGGAAGAAATGCTGCCGGAATCCCTGGTCGAGCATTTGCCCGGCTATCGCGGCAATGGCCCGGTGCGCGTGGGCAACCAGGCGCAGGAACATTTCCAGCATGATGTCTACGGCAATATCGTATTGGGCGCGGCGCAGGCCTTCCTCGACCACCGCCTGTTCCACCGCGCCGGCAAGGCCGAATTCATGGCGCTCGAAGCGGTCGGCGAGCAGGCCTTCAAGCTGCACGCCGAGCCGGATGCCGGCATGTGGGAACTGCGCACGCGCGCCCGTGTCCATACCTCATCGATGCTGATGAGCTGGGCGGCCTGCGACCGCCTGTCGAAAGTGGCGCACAAGCTGGAACTGCCGGACCGCGCCGAGCACTGGCAAAGCCGCGCCGTGGTGATCCGCGAACGCCTGCTGCGCGAAGCGTGGAGCGAAGAGCGCCAGGCATTCGCCGAAAGCCTGGGCGGGCGCGACCTCGACGCCTCCGTGCTGCTGATGGCGGAAGTCAATTTCATCGACCCGATGGACCCGCGCTTTATCGCCACCGTCGACGCGCTGGAAGCGTCGCTGTGCGACGGCCCCTACATGCGCCGCTACGAAGCGCCGGACGACTTCGGCAAACCGGAAACTGCCTTCAACATCTGCACCTTCTGGCGCATCGACGCGCTGGCCCGCATCGGCCGCAAGGACGAAGCGCGCCAGATCTTCGAAACCATGCTGCAGGCGCGCAACCACCTGGGCCTGCTGTCGGAAGACACGCATCCGGTGACGGGCGAAATGTGGGGCAATTTCCCGCAGACCTACTCGATGGTGGGGCTGATCAACTGCGCGGTGAGGTTGTCGGCGCCGTGGGATAGCGCGATTTAAGCAAGCCAGCGCAGACTCTGCAGCTGGCTGCGAAGTCTGCGTTTCATGATTACTTCAGTTTCATGGCGGCCTTCAGGGCCTTCGCCTTCATGAAGCCCGAAACGATCTCGATCTGTCCGCTCGAAGATCGGTAGTAGATCAGGGGCACGGCCAGGTTCCGGTTGCCCGGATCCAGGCTGTTCAGCAGGTCGGTATTGCTGCTCACGGTGGACACAGACACTTCGGACGGCTCCGCCGTCAGCGTCAAGGGCGCGCCGGACGTGCGCATCGCTTCTTCATTGGCCGACATCATGCCTGCCGGGTTTGCCGCATCGAGCATGGCCGCGCCGAGCAAGGTGCTATCCCACCCCATGAACGCCACCGGTATCCACACGAACTCCACCTGCTCTTTCAGCAGCGCCGCCTCGCGCCACAGATCGGTGCAATAGGAACAGGAGGGGTCAAAAAACACGTACGCCCTGTTTGGCGAAGGCGTTCCGACGGAGAAGCCCACGACTTCCTTTTCCAGGCGCGCCACCATTGCGGCGCGCTGTTCCTGCGTCAGGGTTTTGACGTGCGCTTCCGTCATGCTTTCCGGCGGCGCCTTGATGATGGGGGCGCAGGCGGATAGTGACAACAGCAGCGGCAAGGCAAGCAGGGGAAATCGCATGGTGGCTGATTGAGAGTGGTCTTGTAGCCAAGCTTAGCAGCTTGTTCAGCTGCCAGGCGCGCGCTCGCCACGTCCATACAACCGGCACTCCGCCGCCAGCGCCAGCAAATTGGCATCGCGCTCGCGGCTGCTCAGCATCAGCAGCGTGATCTGCTGGTGCGAGCCATAGCGTTCGTCCAATGGCAGCAGTTCGATGCGCGAGTTGAAGGCGCGCACGCGGCCGGGCAGCAGGCTGTAGCCGATGCCGCCGCTGACGAGGTTAATCAGCGAAAAAATATCGCCAACGCGCATCGTGGTTTCCGGTACGAAGCCGGCCAGCGCAAACGCGTGGCTGAAGCTTTGCGAGGTGACGAAGCCTTCGTTGAGGGTGACGAATTTTTCGCCGCGCAGCGCCTGCAGGTCGACCGAGGCCTGTCCCGCATACGGTGAATGCAATGGCGCGGCCAGGTAGACGTCGTCCTGGAACAGCGGTACCGATACCAGGCCAGCGTGCTGTTCCTGTTCCTGTACGCCTAGATAGATGAAAACTGTGCGCGCCAGCACACGCCGACCTGCGTC
>NZ_DAMAGB010000064.1:0-30109 GCF_031995485.1 Janthinobacterium sp. | reverse complement strand
TAGACCCCAGCAACGTCAGAATGTTTCAACCTTTTTCGCTGACATAGCCAAAAAAATGCCGCCCGGTTTGCGCCGGACGGCATGCTCGTCGATGACCTGAAGGCAGAGGCCGGCCTTACAGGAAACGATCCAGTATCTTCCTGGTGTGCTTGTCGATGGTAAACATGTCACGGATCAAAAATTGTATTCCGTGGCTGTCCGAGATCAACAGCGAGGCCGAACCGATGCGGCGGATATCTTCTTCGCCCTTCAGCACGAACTGCGTCTCGCCGCGATCCGTATCAACCTGCCAGGTGCACGGCGTGGCAAAGCTGGACACGCTTTTCACGCGGGCGATCTCGGGCATGAATTCGCGCCCTTCCAGCTCTTCGACCAGCAGCGCGCGCGAGGCCGGCGGCAGGTCGTTCAGGTGCTCGATCCACGCCACTTCCTTGCCGTCGCCCTGCATCAGCGAGATGCCCTCGTCGGGCGACTGGATCGGAAACGCGCGCACCGGCGCCACGCCCTCGGTGACCTGGCCGTCCGCCGCCGTCATCAACAGCTTGCCGTACGGGTTGCGGCTCAATGTAAAAGTAATCTCGGCCATGCTTATTCCTTGTCTTCCAATACCATCTCGGCGGCGTTGCGCGCCTGCGCTTCATACAGGCGGTAATAGGCGCCCTCGTTGGCCATCAGTTCGTCATGGCTGCCCACCTCCACCACCTGGCCACGGTCGAGCACCACCAGGCGGTCGGCCCGCTGCAGGGTCGACAAACGGTGCGCGATGGCGATGGTGGTGCGGCCCTGCACCAGGTTGTCGAGCGCCTTCTGGATCTCTTTTTCCGTTTCCGAGTCCACCGACGAAGTCGCCTCATCCATTATCAGGATGCGCGGATCGATCAGCAGCGCGCGCGCGATCGAGATGCGCTGGCGTTCGCCGCCGGACAGGCCCTGGCCCCGTTCGCCCACCATCGAGTCGTAGCCCTGCGGCAGGCGCAGGATGAATTCGTGCGCATGCGCGGCGCGCGCGGCGGCGATGATCTCGTTGCGCGTGGCGTGCGGCTTGCCGTAGGCAATGTTCTCGGCGATGGTGCCGAAGAACAGGAACGGCTCCTGCAGCACCAGGCCGATATTGCGGCGGTAGTCGGATACGGCAAACGAGCGGATATCGACGCCGTCGAGCAGGATCGCGCCTTCCGACACGTCATAGAAACGGCAGATCAGGTTGACCAGCGTGCTCTTGCCCGAACCGCTGTGGCCGACCAGGCCGATCATTTCGCCAGCCTTGATATTGAGGGTGATGCCGCGATTCACGGCCCGGTTGCCGTAGCGGAAACCGACTTCGCGCAGGTCGATGCGCCCTTCGATCTTGTCCAGTTTCACCGGCTGCGCCGGTTCCGGCACGCTCGACACATGGTCGAGGATGTCGAAGATGCGCTTGGCGGCCGAGGCCGATTTTTGCGTCACCGACACGATGCGGCTCATGGAATCGAGACGGCCATAGAAGCGCGTGCTGTAGGCGATAAACGCGGTCAATACCCCCACCGTGATTTCGCCGCGCGACAATTGCCAGATGCCGAAGCACCAGATCACCAGCAAACCCATTTCGGTCAGGAACGAAACGGTCGGCGAGAACAGCGACCAGACCTTGTTCAGTTTGTCGTTGACGGCCAGGTTGTGCGCATTGGCGTCGCGAAAACGTGCCGCTTCGCGTTTTTCCTGGGCAAATGCCTTCACCACGCGGATGCCGGGGATGGTATCGGCCAGCACGTTGGTCACTTCGCTCCACACGCGGTCGATCTTTTCAAAGCCGGTGCGCAAACGGTCGCGCACCAGGTGGATCATCCAGGCGATGAACGGCAAGGGCGCCAGCGTCATGATGGCCAGCCACGGGTTCATCGACCACAGGATGGCGCCCGTCATGATGATCATCAAGACGTCGGAGGCGAAGTCGAGCAGGTGCAGCGAGAGGAACACGCAGATGCGGTCGCTGCCGCTGCCGATGCGCGACATCAGGTCGCCCGTGCGCTTGCCGCCGAAAAACTCCAGCGACAGTTTCATCAGATGTTCGTAGGTGGCCGAACGCAGGTCGGCGCCCATGCGCTCGGACACCAGCGCCAGCACATAGGTCTTGCCCCAGCCCAGCAGCCAGGCCAGCAGGGCCGAGCCCAGCAGGCCGGCCATGTAATACACCACCAGCCATGGATCGATCTGCTGCCCGTTCTGGTACGGGATCAGCACATTGTCCATCAGCGGCGCCGTCAGGTACGGCGGGATCATGTGCGCGGCCGTGGACAGCAGCATCAGCGTGAAACCGAGCGCCAGCTGGCCGCGGTACGGATGGGCGAAGCGCCACAGGCGGAACAGGGTCCAGGTCGATGGCGGCGTGTGCAGCACCTTGGCGCAGACCGGGCACTCTTCCTGCTCCGGTTCGAGCGGCGCCTTGCAGCTGGGGCACACTTCCTGTTCGGCGACCAGCACCGGCTGGCCCGTCAGGTGGCTGTCGAGGCGTTCGACAAATTGCTCCAGCACGCGGATCGCATGCAGGTTCTGGCCCAGGGTAAAACGCCACGAGGCCAGGCGGCCGTGGTCATCGAACAGTTCCAGGTGGCCGACCCCGGCGTGGTCGTGGTGCGCCAGGCGCAGGCCGGGGCGGTACGACCAGTGCTTCCACTCGGTTTCGCCGGGCGCGCGCGCCAGCAGACGCTTCTCGGTGACAACAATTATGCCTTTTGTGAAACGTAATCGCGCGTCGAGGTCAACCTCCACGCTACTTAAAACGTTCTCTCCGGTAAGCAGGTTGCTGTTGACCTGCGCCAGCCAGTGTTCGGGCAGCGCGGTCGGGGGTGTGGTTGTTGCAGGAACTATCAGTTCAGTTGTCATCGTAAAGCATGCTCCGGCTCGTGGCCTGGCCCTTCAAGGGCGGGATTTGGGGGGATGGGCAAGCGCCTGTCCTGGGGTTGTGCGGCGGATGGCGGCTGGCAGATACCAGTGGCAATTTCCTGTATTGTATCGAATGGATGCCTGCAGGTAAGGTATGGATCATGAAACTGATCAGGAAGGTCCAGATGGATGCTGCGCTTTTGCAACGCCGGTATGAAGTATACAACAACGCGCCGTTGCAAAAATGAAGCAATTTGCGGGGCAAGACGGTCAATAGTGGCAGGCAAGGCAAGTATTGGTAACAATTAGAAACGTAACTCCAGCAGAATAGTAGAAGCAAACGCGACAAGAGGTCACTAAAAGTGGCACACTGCGCATACCCGGGATAAAGAACCAAGCACGAGCCTGAAAAGTCTCTGTAGAGCCACCATAAAGTATCTGGCGCCCAGACGCCTGGCTTGTTATCAAGAAACCACTTACATGATCAAGAAGAAGAACATCGAATTTCTCCGCGTCACCCACCTGCGTGGCCCGAATATCTGGACCTACCGTCCGGTGATCGAGGCCTGGGTCGATATCGGCGAACTGGAAGACTGCCCCTCCAACACCCTGCCCGGCCTGTATGACCGGCTGGTCGCGCAACTGCCCGGCATGATCGAGCACCGCTGCGGCGTGGGCGAACGGGGCGGCTTTTTCGAGCGCCTGCGCGAAGGCACGTGGTCGGCGCACATCCTCGAGCACGTGGTGCTGGAACTGCAAAACCTGGCTGGCATGCGCACGGGCTTCGGCCAGACGCGCTCGACCAGCCAGCGCGGCGTCTACAAGATGGCCTTCCGCACCCGCGAGGAGCAGGTCGGCCGCGCCGCCCTGGAAGCGGGGCGCGCGCTGCTGATGGCGGCCATCAACGACACCCCGTTCGACCTGGAGCTGGCGCTGGCGCCCCTGCGCGACATGGTCGACTCGCGCTGCCTCGGTCCGAGCACGGCCAGCATCGTCGACGCCGCCACCGAGCGCCGCATCCCGTCGCTGCGCCTGAACGACGGCAACCTGGTGCAGCTGGGCCATGGCGCCGCACAGCGCCGCATCTGGACCGCCGAAACCGACCGCACCAGCGCGATCGCCGAAGGCATCGCCAGCGACAAGGACCTGACCAAGTTCCTGCTGAAATCCTGCGGCGTGCCCGTACCCGAAGGCAGCCTGGTGCGCAGCGCCGACGCGGCCTGGGAAGAAGCGCAGGACATCGGCGTGCCGGTGGTGGTGAAACCATACGATGGCAACCATGGCCGCGGCGTGTCGCTCAATCTGATGACGGAGTCCGATGTCAAGGCCGCCTATGAACTGGCCGCGCGCCAGGGCGACAGCTCGGCCGTGATTGTCGAAAGCTTTATCACCGGCGACGAACACCGTTTGCTGGTGGTCGGCAACAAGCTGGTGGCTGCCGCCAAGGGCGAATCGCTGTGGGTCGATGGCGATGGCACCTCGACCGTGCAGCAGCTGGTCGACACGCAGATCAATACCGATCCGCGCCGCGGCGAAGGCGAAGATTTCCCGCTCGGCACCGTCAAGCCGCATGAGTCGGGCGAAATCGTGCTGGAACTGCAGCGCCAGGGCATGACCTCGCAGTCGGTGCCGCAGGCGGGCCAGAAAGTGCTGATCCAGCCGAACGGCAACGTGGCGATCGACGTCACCGACGATGTGCACCCATCGGTGGCGCATGCGGTGCTGCTGGCCGCGCGCGTGGTCGGCCTCGATATCGCCGGCATCGACCTGGTCACCAAAGACATCACGCGTCCGCTCGAAGAGCAGCGCGGCGCGATTATCGAAGTCAATGCCAGCCCGGGCCTCCTGGCCCATATCAAGCCCGGCGTGGGCCAGCCGCGCCCGGTCGGCGCGGCGATTGTCGATCATCTGTTCGCCCCGGAAGAAACCGGCCGCATTCCGCTGATCGGCGTGACCGGCACGCAGGGCGCCAGCCTGATCGTGCGCATGCTGTGCAAGCTGCTCAATCTGTCGGGCCTGCATACGGGCGCCGTCTGCGGCGAAGGCATGTTCCTCGACCAGCGCCGCGTGGTCAGCGGCAACTGCGTGAACTGGGAAGCGGGCCAGCGCCTGCTGCTCAACCGCACCGTGCAAACTGCCCTGTTCGAGAGCAATCCGCGCATGATCCTGGCCGAAGGCCTGGCCTACGACCGCTGCCAGATCGGCATCGTCACCGACATGGGCAGCCTCGACAGCGTCAAGGATTTCGACGTACTCGATGACGCCGGCCTGTTCAAGGCGGCGCGCAGCCAGGTCGACGTGGTGCTGCCGACCGGCGTTGCAGTACTGAATGCTGCCGAACCGCAGGTGCTGGAGATGGCCGGGCTGTGCGATGGCGCCGTAACGCTGTACGCACAGGACGGCAGCCTGCCGGGCATCGTGGCCCATCTGGCGGCCGGCAAGCGCGCTGCCTTTGTGCGCGGCAACCATATCGTGCTGGCCGACGGCGGCAATGAGACCGTGCTGCTGTGCCTGGACCTGCTGAAACCGGCCACCGCCGGCCATGTCGACAGCGTGCTGGCCGCCGTGGCCGCCGCCTGGTCGCTGGACCTGTCCACCGACCTGATCTGCGCAGGACTGCGCACGTTTGACGCGGCGCCAGGCAGTATCGGCAACTGACAGTACCAGCCCGGCGCAAGCCGGGCCCACAAGAACACAAGGAATACGGTTTAATTATGGAAGTATCTCGCGTACGGGCCCTGCGTGGCCCCAATCTCTGGAGCCACGACACCGCCGTGGAAGCCATCGTTTCCTGCACCACGCAGGAACTCGACATCGCCCAGCTGCCCGGATTCGAAGCGCGCCTGCGCAACCTGTTTCCGCATCTGAGCCCGCTGCAACCGCTGGGCAACTACAACGCCGCGCCGATGGCGCAGGTGCTGGAACTGGCGGCGCTGGGCCTGCAGGCGCAAGCCGGCTGCCCGGTCACCTTCAGCCGCACCACGCCGACGCTGGAAACGGGCATCTTCCAGGTGGTGGTCGAATACTCGGAAGAAGCGGTCGGCCGCCTGGCCCTGGAACTGGCGCAGCAACTGTGCCAGGCGGCGCTCGACGACGCGCCGTTCGACCTGGCCGGCGCCCTGCTGCAGCTGCAGGAACTCGATGAAGACGTGCGCCTGGGCCCCTCGACGGGCGCCATCGTCAACGCCGCCGTGGCGCGCAACATCCCGTTTCGCCGCCTGACCGAAGGCAGCCTGGTCACCTTCGGCTGGGGCAGCAAGCAGCGCAAGATCCAGGCCGCCGAAATGGACGGCACCAGCGCGATTGCCGAAGCCATTGCGCAGGACAAGGAACTGACCAAGAAACTGCTGGACTCGGCCGGCGTGCCGGTGCCGCAGGGCCGCGTGGTGATCGACGCCGACGACGCCTGGGCCGCCGCCTGCGAAATTGGCCTGCCGGTGGTGGTCAAGCCAAAGGACGGCAACCAGGGCAAGGGCGTCACTGTCAACGTCACCACGCGCGAACAGCTGACGGCCGGCTTTATCGCGGCGCAGGAATTCCGCGACGATATCCTGGTCGAGCGCTACCTGCCCGGCCACGATTTCCGCCTGCTGGTGATCGGCAACAAGATGGTGGCAGCGGCGCGCCGCGATCCGCCGCAGGTGGTCGGCGACGGCCGCCACACGGTGCGCGAACTGGTCGACCAGGTCAACCTCGACCCGCGCCGCGGCAGCGGCCACGCCACCTCGCTGACCAAAATCCGCTTTGACGATATCGCCCTGGCGAGCCTGGCCAAGCAGGGTTTTGTGGCCGATTCGATCCCGCCGGTGGGCCAGCGCGTCATCCTGCGCAATAACGCCAACCTGTCGACCGGCGGCTCGGCCACCGACGTCACGGTTGACGTGCACCCGGAAGTGGCGGCGCGTGCCGTGGCTGCCGCGCACATGGTCGGCCTCGATATCTGCGGCGTCGACGTGGTCTCGGACAGCATCCTGAAACCGCTGGAAGAACAGAACGCCGGCATCGTTGAAGTCAATGCCGCGCCGGGCCTGCGCATGCACCTGGCGCCGTCGTTCGGCAAGCCGCGCCCGGTCGGCGAGGCGATCATCGCCGCCATGTTCGCCGAAGGCGACGACGGCCGCATTCCGGTGGTGGCCGTCACCGGCACCAATGGCAAGACCACCACCGTGCGCCTGATCGCGCACCTGCTGACGGCGTCGGGCCTGCGCACCGGCATGACCAATACCGATGGCGTGTATATCGAAGGACGCCAGATCGACAGCGGCGACTGCAGCGGCCCGCGCAGCGCGCGCAACGTGCTGCTGCACCCTGACGTCGACGCGGCCGTGTTCGAAACGGCGCGCGGCGGCATGCTGCGCGAAGGCCTCGCCTTCGACCGCTGCCAGGTCGCCGTGGTGACCAATATCGGCGCCGGCGACCACCTGGGCCTGAACTACATCACCACCGTGGAAGACCTGGCGGTGCTGAAACGCGTGATCGTGCAGAACGTGTCCGACAGCGGCGTGGCAGTGCTGAACGCGACCGATCCGGCGGTGGCGCGCATGGCGAAAAACTGCAGCGGCAGCGTGACCTTCTTTGCGGCCGACAAGACCCATCCCGTGATGGCCACGCACCGCGCGCAGGGCAACCGCGTGGTCTACGTGGAAGACGGCAAGCTGGTGGCGGCGCAAGGCACCGAGCGCCATGAAATCGCGCTGTCGCAAGTGCCGATCACGCGCAATGGCGCGATCGGCTTCCAGGTTGAAAACACGATGGCGTCGGTGGCTGCCGCCTGGGCCGTCGGCCTGGAGTGGGACGCGATCCGCGCGGGCCTGAAATCGTTCGCCAACGAGAACGACAATGCGCCGGGCCGCTTCAATGTGTTCGACTACAAGGGCGCGACATTGATCGCCGACTATGGCCATAACCCGGACGCCATTTTGGCGCTGGTGCAGGCGGTGGAAAGCATGCCGGCCAGGCGCCGCTCGGTGGTGATCAGCGGCGCCGGCGACAGGCGCGACGAGGATATCCGCCAGCAGACGGAAATCCTCGGCGCCGCGTTCGACGACGTGCTGCTGTACCAGGATCAATGCCAGCGCGGCCGCGCCGACGGCGAAGTGGTGGCCCTGCTGCGCCAGGGCCTGACGGGCGCCAAGCGCACCAGCCATATCGATGAAATCAACGGCGAATTCATCGCCATTGACACGGCGCTGGCGCGCCTGGGAGAAGGCGACTTGTGCCTGATCCTGATCGACCAGGTGGAAGAAGCGCTGGCGCATATCGCCAAACGGGTAGCCGAAGCCTGATCGCTCACGCTCACGTCCATGAAGAGGCGGCGCTGGTGCGCCGCCTTTTTTTTCGCCCTGCCCCAGCGCACCGGCACGGTGCGCCGCCCCCGCCTGTCGCCTCCGGAATCGTGTAATTTCAGGCATGAAAATTGCATATAGGAAACCATAATATCGGTTGACGACAAGGCGGTGCAGGCATGGTAGGCAAAATCTCGCGGTTTATCGGCAAGCTGACGGTGGGGCGCAAGCTGGCCCTGATCTACCTGCTCGACCTGTCCGCCGTCATCTTTATCTCCGGCATCCTGATCAACGAAAAATATATCGCCATCGATTTTTCGCGCAAGGAAATGGCCGGCAACCAGTACATCGCCGTGATCCGCGACGCCCTGCTGCCGCTCACCCGCACCGGCGCCGAAGGCCAGGGCGCCGCTGCGGCAGCGGCCATCGGCCGTGCCGAAACTGAACTGGGCGGCGGCATGCGAAGCGCCGAACTGGCTGCCGAATTTTCCAGCCTGCTGCTGCGCCCCGCCACCGCACCGGACATGACGCCCGCGTCGACACCAACCGTCGACAGCACCGCCCCCTCGCCGGTGTTTATTGCCGGGCGCGAACTGCTCACGCGCGTGGGCAACCAGTCGAACCTGATCCTCGACCCGGACCTGGACAGCTACTACACCATGTCGCTGGTGATCCTGCGCTTTCCCGAACTGCTCGAAGTGATCAACAGCATGCGCGAGCTGGCCCTGAACCTGGCCACCGCCGAAGGCGCGCAGCGCCAGCGCATGCAGACCCAGTTCCTGATCCTCGAAGGCCGCATGGACGCCACCATGCGTGGCATCGGCAGCGACTACACGGAAGCGTTCGAAGCGAGCCCGCCGCTGCTGCGCCAGCACCTGGAAGGCTCGCGCACCGCCCTGCGCGAAGCGATCGCGCAGTTCCGCGCCAGCACCCAGGCGCTGGCCGGCGCCGAGGCCAATCCGGGCGGTCGCCAGGAGCTGCTGCTGCGCGATGCGGCGGCGGTATCGAGCCTGCAACTGGCGTGGAAAGACGCCGAAGGCGAACTGCAGCGCCTGATCCAGCTGCGCGTGGACGGCTTCTTCACGCGCATGTGGCTGCACCTGGGCACGGCCGTGCTGCTGCTGGCGATGATCCTCGGACTCGTATTTTTCGTCGCGCGCCAGATCGCGCTGCCGATCCGCCGCCTGGCGCGCGTGGCGCAGGAAGTGCGCGAAACGGGCGACCATAGCCTGCGCGCCGACTGGCACGGCGTGGACGAAATCGGCCGCCTGGTGGGCGCCTTCAACACCATGCTGCAGCAGCTCGATTTCCAGCGCGTGGAGCAGCAGGAACTGGTGGCGCGCGCCAGCGCCGCCGACGCGCAGCGCCAGCTGGTCGACGCGATTCCGATTCCGCTGATGGTCACCTCGATCCCGCACCACCAGGTACTGCACGCCAACCAGGCCGCACATGCGTGGCAGCAGGGACTGGAGCTCGATCCATGGAGCCGCGGCATGACGTCGCAGGCCCGCTCGCGCTTCTTCCAGCGCCTGAGCGACCTGGGCGCGGTCGATGAGTTCGAGGTGCTGTGGCACAGCGGCGACGCCCCCACCTGGGCATTGATTTCGGCGCGCCTGATCACCTACCAGGGGCAGCGCGCCGTGCTGTCGACCTTCACGCCGATTAACAAGATGAAGCAGATGGAGTCGCGCCTGGAGCTGTGGGCCAAGGTATTCGAAGCATCGGCCGAAAGCCTGATCGTGATGGACGCGAACATGCGCATCATCACCGTCAACCAGGCCTTCCGCCGCCACTCGCTGTACGACATGGTCGACCTGATCGGCAAGCGTCCCGCCTTTTTGCTGGCGCCCGACAACAGCGCCGAGCAGATCGACAACCTGCGCCACACGCTGGCGCGGCGCGGCTACTGGCAGGGCGAAATCTCGATCCAGCGCAAATCGCTGGAAAGCTATCCGGCCTGGCTGGTAATGAACGCGGTGCGCGACCTTGACGGCGTCACCACCCATTTCATCGCCAGCTCGCTCGACATCAGCGAGCGCAAGGCCAGCGAGCGCCAGATCGAACACATGGCGCATCACGACGCGCTGACGGGCCTGGCCAACCGCCACGTGTCGAATGTGCGGCTGGCGGCGGCGATTGCGCAGGCGCGCCGCAATGGCGAAAAGGTCGGCGTGCTGTTCATCGACCTGGACCGCTTCAAGAACGTCAACGACGCGCTGGGCCACCATGTGGGCGACGCGCTGCTGCAATCGGTGTCCTCGCGCCTGCTGCAGCTGGTGCGCGAGGGCGACACCGTCAGCCGCTTGGGCGGCGACGAATTCGTCGTCATCCTCAATGGCCTCGACGATGTCGAGGCGATCGGCCGCCTGCTCGAAACGCGGCTGATCCCGGCCATGCGCGCGCCGCACCAGCTGGCCGGCAGCGAACTGTATGTATCGTGCAGCGTGGGGGTGGCCGTGTATCCGGACCATGGCGACGATCTCGACACGCTGATGCGCCACGCCGACGCCGCCATGTACCAGGCCAAGAGCGGCGGGCGCGACCATGCGCGCATGTTCTCGCCGCAGATGCAGGACCAGCAACTGCAGCAGCTGCACCTGGAAAGCGATCTGCGCCACGCCATCGAGCGCCAGCAGCTGGTGCTGCACTACCAGCCGCGCATCGGCACCAGGAGCGGCCTGCCGCACGGCGTGGAAGGCCTGATCCGCTGGAACCATCCGCAACGGGGGCTGATCGCGCCCGACAGCTTCATTCCCGTGGCCGAGGAATCGGGCCTGATCGTGCCGATCGGCGCCTGGGTGATACGCGAAGCGTGCCGCCAGCACCTGGCCTGGCGCGACGCGGGCCTGGGTACCATCGCCGTCTCGATCAACCTGTCGGCGGTGCAGCTGAAAAACGGCGGCCTGCTGGCCACCCTGCGCGACGTGCTGGCCGAATTTCCCGTCGCACCGGGCCAGATCGAATTCGAGCTGACCGAATCGATCCTGATGGACGATGTCGACGAGATGATCGCCACCCTGCTGGCCATCAAGGCGCTGGGGTTTGCGCTGTCGATCGACGACTTCGGCACCGGCTATTCGAGTCTCAACTACCTGTGCCGCTTTCCGCTCGACAAGCTCAAGATCGACATGAGTTTTGTGCAGAACATCCACAATTCGCCACAGAACCTGGCGGTCACCAAGGCCATTATCGGCCTCGGCCACACGCTGGGCCTGTCCGTCACGGCCGAAGGGGTGGAGAGCGCGGCCGAAGGGGTGGAGAGCGCGGCCGACGCCGAGGTGCTGCGCCAGGCCGGCTGCGACGAATTGCAGGGCTTTTATTTTGCGCGCCCGATGCCGCCGGCGCAGCTGGCGGCATGGAGAAACCAGGCCGCGCAGGCAGGCCAGCCGCTGCCCGCCTGCGCCTAGGCCAGGCTAGTTTCCGCCCGCGTTGGCGATGGCAGTTGCCGTCGCCGCGCTGGCGCGCATCTCGGCGGCAAACATCGAGGCGGCATGCGAGATGGCGCGCATGCCGCGTGACACGAATTGGGCCCAGTGGCGCTGGTCGACCAGCAGCATCTCGATGCAGAACCACACCTGGCCGCGCACCGCATGCCCTTTCACCAGCTTGATGCGGCGGTTCACTTCATCGAGCGCGGCCAGCACGCGCCGCAGTTCCTCGGGCGAGTCGATCGACCAGACATTGGGCAAAATCAGCTTGCCGAACTGCTCATCGTCTTCATCAAAGCACAGCGCGTAGTTCATGCCTTCGAAGCGGAAGGCGATATCGCCATCGCTGTCCAGATTGGCCTGGTAGCCTTCTTCGCGCAGGTGGCCGAGCAGGAATTCGGTAACGGGGGTGGAGGTCGACATGGTGTGTCCTTTCAGTTGATCAGTGGAGGGATGCCGGCAGCGGCGCCGCGGCATTACCTGACTAACGAAACCCGTCCCGAAAAATACAAACTTATTTTCGCTATTTCTGAAATTTTCCTAAAAGAATGTTTTTACTGCCGGGCTTGATATAACTCAAAGCAATCTGCCCGCGCGCTTTTATGCTGGTCGTTCTTATCGATACCAGGCGGAGACCAGCATGGGCAGCGCGCGGCAAGTTCCTCAGCAGTTATTCCAGCCCGATATTCCGGCGCGGCTGGACATGCGCACGGCGGCGCTGGTCGAGCATGCGCTGGCGCTGCAGGAAATGGCCGGCACCGGCGCCGCCGCGCTGTTCCTGCATTGCCACGACGTGCCGCTGGCTACCGCCCTGCGCGTGCTGGCCACGGGTCCGCAACGCCGCACGCCCGCCCCGCACCAGTTTGCGCGCCTGCGGCCACGCGCCAGCGCCGTCGGCTACGCCACCCTGGGCGCGGCGCTACCCGGACGCTGAGCTATCCTGTACCATCGCCCCACCAACTTTCTTCAGGCACGGCGATGCAGGCAAGCACCATCCACGACAAGCACGCGGCATTGATCGCCGATATTCACGCATGCTATGCGCAGCTGAGCCCGCAATTCCAGGCCGGCGCGCGCTACCTGGTCGACCATCCCGACGACGTGGCCGTATCCTCGATGCGCAGCATCGCCACGCGCGCCAAAGTGCAGTCGAGCGCGCTGGTGCGGCTGGCGCAGCAGCTGGGCTTTGCCGGCTGGCCCGAATTGAAAAGCATTTTCGTCGAGCGCTTGCGCGGCGGGCCGGCCGGCTATGCGGCAAAAGCCGGCGCGCTGGCCGGAAAGAGCACGGAACTGGTCAGCGAGGTGTTTGCGGTACAGCAGCGCAACCTGGCTACCACCGAAAGCGCCAGCCACGCCGCGCTGCAGGCGGCCGCCGGCATGCTGGCAACGGCCAGCCGCGTGCATGTGGCCGGCTTTCGCGCGGCCCATCCCATCGCCTACACGTTTCATTATCTGTACCGGCTGCTGCGCCCCAGCGTGCAGCTGCTGAGCGGCCAGGGCGGCACGCTGGAGATGGACTTGCGCGCCTTGCAGGCAGGCGAAGCGGTACTGGTGGCCAGCTTTGCGCCGTATTCGAGCGAAGCGCTGCTGGTGGCAAACAGCGCGCGCCAGGCCGGCTGCCTCTTGGTGGCCATCAGCGACAGCGCCATGTCGCCACTGGCCCTGCAAGCGGATGCCAGCATCGTGATCGCCGTCGACAGCCCGTCGTTCTTCCCGTCCATCGTGGCCGGGATTGCCGTTGTCGAAAGCCTGGCCGAACTGCTGGTGGCGCGCGCCGGGCCGCCAGCCGTCGAGGCCATCGGCGCGGCCGAAACCCAGTTGCGTGAACTGGGTGCCTACGCGCCCTAGTTCGTCACGACCTTGATCTGCTTGACGTCAAGCGTCGACTCGCCAAAAGTTTCCTTGTCAAATTCACCGGTCAGCTCCACCAGCGTCGTGTGATCGATCTTCACGCCCTGCGGGAACCGCTTGGCGTCGATCTCGACCGTCATCTTGCCGCTGGCATCGGTAAATTCATATTCCTCGCCGCCCTTGTGGCTGGTCAGCTTGCCTTTTACCTTGACGTACTGGTCGTCCTTGGCTTTGGCCAGCACGTCCTTGGCCGTCATCAGCGCCACGCTCGATGGTCCAGCATAGCCGGCAGGCGCGGCGGCCGCGGCCTTGTCTGACGGCCCCGTGTAGGCTGAAGGCTGGGCGGCGGCAAACGCGGAAGCGGCAAACAGGGCGGTGATGCAGGAGATGTTCAGCAATGTTTTCATGGTCGGTCCTCTTGGTTGGTAATCGATCTGCCTGTCGCTGCAGGCACAAACGCATTACACCGGGACGACATTAACCGTATCTTAAGGTGCGCCCGGTGCGGGAAAATCGAGCGTCACGCCCAGGCCCTTGCCGTCCAGGCCCGCACCGAACGCCAGCGCAATGCCATGCAGGTCGGCAATGCGCTTGACGATGGACAGCCCCAGCCCGCTGCCCGCCTGCTGCTGCCCCAGCACGCGGAAAAAGCGTTCGCTCAGGCGCTGCCGGTTTGCCTCGCTCACGCCGGGTCCGTCGTCGCACACGGCAATGCGCGCCTTGCCTGCGTGCTGCTGCGCCACAAGTTCGACCCGGCTGCCGGCCGGGCAATAGCGCAGCGCATTGTCGAGCAGGTTGCGCAGCATGATCTCCAGCATGGCGGGGTCGGCGTTGAGCGTGTCGAGTTCGCAGCGCATCGACAAGGCGATGCCGCGCTGTGCCGCTTCCTGCGCATGGGCGGCCAGCAACTGTTTCAGCAGCGGCGCCGGCGCTATCGGCTGCATGGCCACCTGCCCGCGCGCCAGCGGATCCAGGCGCGCCAATGTGAGCAGGCTGTCGACCAATGCCGTCAAGCGCGCGATATCGTGGCGCAGCTTGGCGAACGGCGCAGAAAGTTCAGGATGCTGGCGCTGCAGCAGCTGTACATGCATGTGCAGCCCTGCCAGCGGCGTGCGCAGCTCGTGCGCCGCATCGGCCGTAAAGCGGCGCTCGGCCTGCAGCGCTCCGTCGAGACGCGCCAGCACGCCGTTCAGGGCCTGCACGATGGGCAGCAGCTCGCGCGGCTGGCCAAGCAGTTCGACCGGCGCCAGGTCGGTGGGCGTCTTGCCGGCAATCGTCGAGGCCGTCCGGCGCAAGGGTTTCAGGACCCGGCCCGTCAATATCCAGCACACCAGCGCCAGCAGCGCCAGGAAACCCAGCACGGGCAGCCACAGGTGTTCGGCCAGTTCCTCCAGGATATCGTAGCGCTTCTTGTATTGTTGCCCCACCTGCACCTCGAACTGGCGCTGCTCGTCGCGCACCACGAACACGCGCCAGCGGCGACCATCGAGCCGGGGATCGGCAAAACCGTGGCGATCATCAAAACCCGTCACGAAGGGTTTGCCTGGCGCGCCGCTGGTGCGCTGCAAAACCTTGCCATCGGCCACGATCTGGTACTGCATGTCGACCTTGCGCTGCGGTCCGCCGCCCGGCTGCGCGCGTGCCAGCAGGCCGCGCTGGTCCCAGTCGGTGGTGGCGGCCAGCAGCATGTAGCCCGATTCCTCCAGCGCATCGTCGAACACCTCATTGGTTTCATGCCACGAAATCATGGTGACGATGCCCAGGCTGGCCAGCCACAGCACCGTGCTGGCGGCGACGATGGCGGCCAGCAAGCGGCGCCGCAGCGACCAGGGTGCGGCGGCAGGTTCAGCTGCCATCGTTTTTCAGCCGGTAGCCCAGGCCGCGTACGGTGACGATATTGTCGCTGCCCAGTTTCTTGCGCAGGTTATGGATATACACTTCGATGGCGTTGCTCTCCACTTCGTCGCCCCAGCCATACAGCGCTTGCTCGATCTGCGCGCGCGTGACGATGCTGTTCTTGCGCAGCAGCAGCGCATGCAGTACATGGTATTCGCGCGCCGTCAGCGCCAGCGGCTGTCCGTCCAGGCTGGCTTGCCGGGTCTCGGCATTGAGCGCGATGTTCCCGTGCACCAGCTCGTTGCTGACCTGATTGACGCCACGCCGCGCGGCCGCCCGGATGCGCGCCGACATCTCTTCCAGCTCGAACGGTTTCACCAGGTAATCGTCGGCGCCCAGGTCCAGCCCCTCGACGCGGTCGGCCAGCGCATTGAAGGCGGTAATCAGGATTACCGGCACGGTATTGCCGGCTTTTCTCAACTGCGCCAGCAGCGCGTCGCCGGACATGCCCGGCAAGCCTCGGTCGAGCAGCACGCAATCGTAGTGATGCGTCATCAGCGCCGTCTGCGCGGAGTCGCCCCGCTCGACCCAGTCAACCGCATGCTGGTCCAGGCGCAGCCAGGCCAGGATGGTTTCACCGAGCGAGATATCGTCTTCGGCCAACAAAATGCGCATAAAAAATCCTCAGGAAAAATCAGCCGCCAGTATGAAGGGAAAACATGAATCGCATCTTAAAATGAAAAGCATCAAATGATCTCTATAAATTCTAATTACAACATTCGTTGTAATTTGCCGAATGGCATTTTATACTGGCCTTTCCTTCTTCTTTCGAGAACGACGCCATGAGCCATGTTTTCCACCGCAGCCTGACCGCCAGCTACCCCATTGCCTGCGCCGGCGATGGCCCCTACCTGATCGATGCGCACGGCAAACGCTACCTGGACGCCTGCGGCGGCGCTGCCGTTTCATGCCTGGGACACTCGGACGCGGCCGTGATCGCTGCCGTGCAGCAGCAGGCAGCCACCATGGCCTACGCGCACAGTTCGTTCTTTACCAGCGAGCCGATGGAAGCGCTGGCCGATTTCCTGGCCGCCCGGGCGCCGGCCGGCATCGACAGCGTGTATTTCGTCTCCGGCGGCTCGGAAGCGGTGGAAAGCGCGCTCAAGCTGGCGCGCCAGTATTTCGTCGAGCGGGGCCAGCCGCAGCGGCGCCACGTCATCGCGCGCCGCCAGAGCTATCACGGCAATACGCTCGGGGCGCTGGCTACCGGCGGCAACGCCTGGCGCCGCCAGCAGTTCGAGCCGCTGCTGATCGACGTCACGCATGTGGCGCCGTGCTATGCGTATCGCGATCAATTGCCCGGCGAAACGGACGGCGACTACGTCGTGCGCCTGGGACAGCAACTGGAAGACCGCATTTTCGAGCTCGGCGCGCAGAACGTGATGGCCTTTATCGCCGAACCGGTAGTCGGCGCCACCGCCGGCGCGCTGCCCGCTATCGACGGCTACTTCCGGCGCATGCGAGAGATCTGCCAGCGCCACGGCATCCTGCTGATCCTCGACGAAGTGATGTGCGGCATGGGCCGCACGGGCAGCCTGTTTGCCTGCGAACAGGACGGCATCACCGCCGACCTGATCTGCATCGCCAAGGGCCTGGGCGCCGGCTACCAGCCGATCGGCGCGGTGATGGTGTCAAGCGACATGCGCGACACCATCCGCGCCGGCAGCGGCTTCTTCCAGCACGGCCACACCTATATCGGCCACGCCACCGCCTGCGCCGCGGCCCTGGCCGTGCAGCAGCAGATCGAACAGCGCGACTTGCTGGCCAATGTGCGCGCCATGGGTGCGCTGCTGAAAGAACGGCTGGGCGAGCGCCTGGGCGACCATCCCCATGTGGGCGATATCCGCGGCCGCGGTCTGTTCCTGGGACTGGAGCTGGTGCAGGACCGCGCAACGAAACAGCCGTTCGACCCGGCGCGGCGCCTGCACGCGCGCATCAAGGCGCAGGCGATGCAGGACGGCCTGCTGTGCTACCCGATGGGCGGCACCATCGACGGCCTGCACGGCGACCACATCCTGCTGGCGCCGCCATACATCATCGGCAGCCGCCATGTGGAGGAAATCGTCGGCAAGCTGGCCGGCGCCATCGACGCCTGCCTGGCCTGACTTCGACACCTCAGCCGCGCCCGCTTTTCCCCACCGTGGAAATCAGGCTGGCGCCGCAGGTGGTCTTGTGGCCCTCAAAGGCGACCGGCACGCCATCGATCAGCACCTGCGGATCGCCTTCGGCTATCTTGCAGCCCACATGCGCCTTGACCGGACACATGCAGGGATCGCCCTGGCGCGCCACGGCCACGCCCAGCACCGTACTGTTCGGCGCCGCTCCCGTCACCTTGCCGCCATGGCTGGTGGGGTCGTTCAAACGGATTACGCCACGCATGCTACCTCCTGCCGTTTCATTGCGAAAACCCCTGGATATACTCGGGTGCATCATGTCTCAGCCCCCACCACGGCAGATACGCATGATTGCTGCCGCGCGCCCGGAACCACGGCTTGTCCTGCCGGATCGGCCGCACCACCGCCGGCGGCGCCACCACCAGCGCGACCGGTGCGGCCAGGTCGCTGGTGCCGGCCACCAATACCGGTTTGCCAAAATGATGCGCATACGCAATGCCAAGCGCCACATTCGTCAGCGCCGTGCCGGCTCCCGTCTCGCCCAGCACGGCGGTCAAATTGAAACTTTGCTTGAGAAAATCGAATTCCGGCAGCTGCATGGTCAGGGTCTGCGCCAATGCGCCGATGCGGTCCGACGAATCCTTGTGCGCATGGCCCGCGTCATGAATGACATAGCCGATATCGGTCTCGGCCTTGCCCGCCTTGCCGGCGGCGTCTGCGATCGCCGCCGTCCACGCCTGCACCAGGCGCGGCGGCTCGCCCTTCTTCGCCTCGAAATCGGCAGCCTGTCTGGTACCGGGATAGCCGAGCCACGCCAGCGGCGCCCGTTCGGTCTTGAAATCGGGGCCGGCCAGTATCAGCAGCACCAGGTTTTCGTTGATCTGCCGATCCTTCGGGCGGCTGGGGGCGTCCCAGTTCATCACCCAGGCGGTTTCTTTGGGGTGGGTTTGCAGGTAATCGAGGGCGGCGGACAATGAAGTAAAGCCGGCGTTAGGGCCGCCTGTGGTGACGCGTACATCGGGTAGCGTGGCGCGAGTCCAAAGGGTGGGGAAATTGGGATTGCCTATATCAAATGTATCTGCGATATATTCACGCACAAAACTGGTCGCGTCTATTAAATCAAGCTTTTCTTCAGGAACAGCATATTCCACATGAATTCCCGCCAACTCACGCCAGCGTGATCTGTCCTTGGCTGAGTGGACATTATAAAAATACTCGGGATCGGAAAAATAAGGACTACGAAACAAATTCATCATTTCACGTATGTATTTTCGATGATATCCGCGAAACGTCTCTTCACCTTCATTTCCCGCCGCGACAGGAGAAATGGCCTGCAAGCTGGAGTACTTCTCGGGATTTGCTCTGACCATATCATCGGCAAGATTGGGCTGTACTAGTCCCAGAGTCCACAGTAATTGCCATTGCGTCGGGTAGTCTCGCCGCTGCAAGGGATTGAGCCATTGCACAGCAACCACTTGTGCCATATAAGGTCGTTTGACAGTTTCTGGTGATACGATCATGGCAGCTGGTGGGCTATTAGGCGACGAACGAACACGTGCGCAGGCAGCCAAAAAAATTAATGCCAAAAATACCAGGAATGAGTACAAAAAAAAGGATTTCAACATGTGACTCTCCATTGAAAAAGCTTTTGAAAAACGTTCTCGATCATGCCAGCGAGGAAAATCAATCACCAGAGTCACCCATGCGCCATTTCGCCCGAGTCGGGCTTCGCGTTCAATGCAGGATTTTGACGCTTGTCAATAATTAAATTTGGCATTGCAGCCTCATCAGACTGACTTGCCCACACAGCAACAGCTTTTTTACGAAATTCGCCTTTATCAAAATATTCCATAAACACCTTTGAAGCATTTGTCTCGTCCAATGCCTTTAACAACCTCCAATCCGCCGCCACCCTTAACCGCCTCAACGCCTGTGCCTTGATCCGGCACACCCCCACCGGCACGTCATACGCCAGCACGCGCTCCGCATGCATGGGGTTGGTCATGATGGTGGAATGATCGGTCGCATACGCCCCGGCCTGGCTGGACATCATTTCCTCGACGCGGGCGCTGCGCCAGGTCATGTAGTCGGCGCTGGGCGTGGCGTGGGGTGTTTCCTGTTCCACTTTCTTGCCAGCGACACTTTTCTTTTCCCGTATCGATTGGGCGCGCAGTACTGCCCGCTGCTCGTAGCGCAGGCGCGCCTCGTCGTCTTCGGTGCCTTTCGCGCTGTCCATTCTTTTCGCTTCGCTCCGCTTCTCCTCGCCTTGCAGGCCGCCGCGCGGAATGTCGTGGTCGGCAAAGTAATCGTCACCGGGCGTGCGCTGCCTGCCGGCCTGACGCGATTCGCCGGCCGGGTCATAACCCTCATCGAATTTGTCGCTCGCTTCCCCGAAGCGCAGCGACTGGGGCGTGAAGGGCGACTCCAGATCAGGCGCGCTCAGTTCGATCTTCCAGTTCTCGTCAGGAGACGCATTGGTGGGATTACTGGACAACTTGGTCAGCACAATGAACAAGGGCGCAAAGCCTACCGTCAGGATGGAGGCAAATGCGCCGTCATTCGCTTCCCTGCCTTGCTTGATGGAATACGATGCATACTTTTGGTCGGGAAACCAGAAATCCTTGCCGCCCGGCTTGGGCTGGCGCCAGTGATTGGCCCAGTAGTGATAGCTGCCCTGCCTGCCCACCTCGAAACCTTGCGCAAACACGCGCTGCACATAAACGCCTTCGGCCCTGGTGGCCAGCAGCTCGCCGCCATCCTTCGCTTTGGCGCCTGGTGCCAGGGAGCCGGACAGGCCGCGCCAGCCGATGCCCTGGATGGCAACCGATGACACCACGATGTCGTGCGGATTGCAATACACGGTTACGCGGCCATACGACGATTTCTTGCCATTGCGCGCGGCGCCGGCGATGCCATAGGTTTCGCGGTCCTCCGCGGCGGAAAAGCCATGCTGCACATTGCCCATCCATCGATCGATATCTTCGTCTTTCTGGAATTGGCCCAGGCTGGCGCGCTCGCGGATAATCTCGAAGAAATTTGTTAACGTTTCAATCCGCGCTTCAACCGTTACCCTACCCGTGCTGCCGTCCGCCGCGCGCAGATTGCGGCCGATCCAGTTTTCCGAGAAATTGTTTTTCGCCAGGCTGTACGGTGAATTACAGATGACATAGTTATCGGCCACGCAGGCAAACTTGCCCTCCACCACCGGCAAATTCTTGCCGAGGAAGGCTGCCGCCATCGCCACCATCGTGCCCTGGCTATGGCAGACGATCGTGATGGGCACGTCGGCCTGCTCCTGGCGGATCGCTTCGACCAGTTTGGCCAGCCGGTAAGCGGCCAGCACGAAATACGGACGGGGCGGGCAGCTGAACACTTGCCGCTCCGGGAACGGGTTCATGTGCTGGATCGTGGTCCACAGGAACAGATCCTGGCTCAGGCCCTCCTTCCACAAATCGGCCAGCGCGCTGCAGCCGTTGGCGAACGGCCCGCCGCCCCAGTAATCGGCTTCGTTCAGGTAGATGCCTTTGCCATACTGCTGCAGCTCCTCGCCGCTGGCCTTGTAACCCCAGCGAAAACGAATCACGGGCGAAAACGTGCCGCTGTCCATGATCAGGCTATCGGCCGACATCTCGGGATTGAGAAAACCGTCGGCCGTGATTTCCTTGCCGTAGTTGACCGGCGTCAGTTCGCCGCTTTCCACGCCGTGATGCACCAGGTGCTCGCAATGGCGCTTGAGGCGATTGTTCAGGCCCTTGCACAGGCCTTGTTCGGCCGCCTGATACCACTCGCCGTCGGAGTTGACGCCATGCACAAAAATAATAATGCCGGGCAGCGGCAACTGTTGAACGGTCAACTTCTCGCTGTGCAGATAATTGGCACTGCAGGAAAATTCGCCGCGCAGGTCGACCTTGGGGTCGTCACACAGCGGCGGGTGTGGATCGAAAGTCATGATGGGTATTCCTCTCTGCAGGGTCAGGAGCGGCGGCTGAAGAAAAAGCCTTTCAGCCGCTGCAGGTGATCGGTCAGCACTGTGGGGCCGCGCCCGCCGGCGTCGCTCTGCCCAGTCAGGGGACCGTCGCCTTCGCGCTCGACGTGCACTTCCACGCCTTCGACCGGCAAGCCGTCGGTGGCGCGCACCAGGCGCGGCACGCGGCCAAGATCACCTTCGCTGAAGGCCGGCAATTCCGCCCTCATGCTGCCCGGGCCGTTCCAGTGGTGGCCATCGGTTTTGACCGTCAGCGCGCCAGGTCCGCCCAGCTCCACCGCACCGCCCGACAGTTTCAGATAGGCCCCGCCGTTCGTCATGAAGGTGATTTCATCCTGCGCCATGCCGACCAGGCGCGTGCCGGCCGTCAGCCGGATTTCCTTGGCCGCGTCAGCCTGCAGCAGGTCGTGCTGGCTTTGCAGCAGGAACTTGCCGTAGTGGGCCACCTGCACGATGCCGTCCTTGTGCGCGAACAGCGAAATGCCTTTGCCTGCATTGACATTGCAGCGCTGCGCCGCGCTCAGCTGCAACTGCTGCAGGGCGACCATGTCGATGTTGCCGCCGGCATGGCTGGCGATGGTCTTGCGTGTCGACAATGCCAGTCCGTCCGGCGACGTCATGCTGATCACGGGCTTGCCGGCCGCAATATCGCTGGAAAGGGTCTCGGTGCCGGCCGCTTCCAGCGCCAGCGCCTGGTGCTGGGCGGCATAGTCGCCAAGCGACACAAACAATTCCAGGCACTCCTTCATCAAGGCCGCATGCTCGCTGCTGTCGAGTTGAGTGCCGCTGGCGCCCAGCCGTTTCCAGGCGGAGATCAGCAGCGAGCGCGCCGTGCGCAGGCTGCCGCTGGCGTCGCTGCGCAATTCAAAACCCTCGCCGCGCGGCTTGCCGGCGCCGTCAACACGCGGCCCGGTCAGGTAACCAAGGTTCAATTGCGTGGCGGCCTGGTCGCTGGCGATCTGGGTGCTGATCTGGCCGGGCGTATCGTCGAAACGCAATTGGTTGCCGCGCCTGCCACGAATTTCGCGGCTGCGCAGGCCGGACAGATAGCGGTTGCCAGGCAGGCCGCCGGCATTGCTCAGACCGGGCGGCACGCCCACCGCGTTATATAACTGGCCGATAATGATGGGCCGGTCCGGATCGCCACCGATAAAATCGACCAGCACCTCGCTGCCGACGCGCGGCAAGCTCAAGGCACCGCACTGCTGGCCGGCGCCCGGGCCGTTGCCAGCCCAGCTGGACGCCACGCGCACCCAGGCCGAATCGCGCTCGGTGCCTGATGCGCCCGAACCGTTGGCATGCGCATGGTCCTGCGCGCGCGTGGCAACAAAGCGCACCTTGACACGGCCCAGCGCGTCGCAATGGACTTCCTCATTGGCAGGCCCGACCACCAGCGCGCTTTGCAGGCGCACCACGGGCAGGTCGCTGCGCGGGTCGAAATGGGGCACGATGGCGATGCCGCGCCGCACGCAACTGAAGCGGTTGCGGTAGCGCAGCGTCGCGCCCTCGCCTGCCGGCGCCATGCCCGCATCGGCTTGCCAGTTGTTTTGCGCAAACAAGCGGTCGATGCGCACATCGAGTCCCTTCGGCAGGTTACTGCTGGCCGCCACGTTCAACGCCGTGATCACGAAACTGCGCTCGTCAAATGCGTGGCTGTCGATCTCCGCATGGCCTTGCAGGCTGAACCACTGCCCGGCGCAAAAATCGCGCACGCAGCCTTCGCCCTGGAAGCATTTGGTTTCCAGGTCGTGCCACGCCATCGCCAGCTCGCCCAGCTGGCGATAATCGTCGCTGCCCGCGCCCGCTTGCGGCATGTGCACAAGGTAGTCGTCCAGCGTGGCCGCCAGCTTGTTGCCACTGGCGCCCTGGTCCACCATGCCGGCGGCGCGCGTGTTCATGAAATGCGGGTTGAGCGGATGGCCGTCGTCCCAACTGTGGCGTTCGGATTTTCCCGGCTGTAAGCGGCGCACGGCATTCCAGCAGGTCACCGTATCGCGCTCTTCAGTGGCGTCATCGCGGTGATAGCGCACGGTACCGGCCGCGTTTTCCGGCAAGCGGCGCGCATCGTCAAACAGCAGCATGGTATGCACCGGGACAGCGTCGTCGCGCCGCGCACCGGGAGTCTGCCGCTGTCCGGGATAAATACACCAGGCAATGCCACGCCGGCGCAGCAGACGGCGGATAAAGTCCGCGTCCGATTCATTGTGCTGCATCGTGAAGTCACGCACCGGATGGGGACGCGCCGCCAGCGCTGGCTCGATATCGAGCGCCAGACTGGCGGCCAGGATGCTGTTGCCTTGTCGCCATTCTTCAAACAGCAGTTGCACGATCTGCAGCTCATTCTTGTCGAAAAACACGCGTGTATTGATGCGCTTGTCCATCAGCGCCAGCGCATCGCGCAGCACCAGCCGATAGGTGGCCAGGCCGCCGTCACTCTGGCCCGCGCATGCCTCGGCAATAATGCCGCAGACACTGCGCAGGGCGCCGCGGTCCGTCACGATCTGCAACTCGGCAGGTACGGCAATGAACTGCTTGAGCGGCAGTTGCGCATCGGTTGCCACGCACAGGATGCGGTAGTCGATCTCGCCGCAGATGGCTTCGCTGCCGCTGACACGCTGCGGCAGCAACACGTCATCATTGACGCCTTGCGCATAGGCCAGCCGCAGCCGCAACGGCCGGTTGGCGGCGACCAGGGTCTTTTCCAGCGCCATCCACTGTGCAAAGTCGTTGTCACTTTCCATGGCACGCTCCCATCATGTCGAGGTTATGTAGCTGATTCAGGCGGAACCCTCAAACCGTATGTCGTAATGCAGGTCATCGCGGTCAAGCTGCTGCGGCTCGTTCAGCAAAAAGGCATGCTGGCCCAGGCATGCACCGTCTGCGCCGCCCAAGGTGCAACCGTGTATCTCCTCGCGGCGCAGCATCAGCCGCACTTCGAAGCTGACGCCCGGCAAACCGAACATCCCCAGCATCTGCCGCAAGGCTCGTGCGCCCGGCTGCCACGGCAGGAAATCGCCATAGGCCGCGCGCGACAACGGCCCGAGCACCAGGCGTACCCGCAGATCGGCGCGCCGGCAGCGTTCACCCAGCATGGCGCCACCGCCCAGCACGGCATTGTTGTCCGCCAGCCGCGTATGTTCGCGCGGCGCGCGGCTGACCCAGGAACCGATAAAGCGCTGTACTTGTACCGGCACGCCAAAATACTCGGCCAGCACTGCTTGCATCACTTCTGCGGCGACGGGCCGGTGGCGCAGCACCGCCGCATAATGGGCAATGGCATGTGCAGGCAAGGCATCGTCCGCCTGCGCCAGGGCGCCAGGATCGGCGCCGGCCAGCGCCAGTTGCAGCGGCAGAAAATCGCCGCCGTCGGCATCGCCCTGGCATTCGATGCGGTAACGGGTCCAGGCCCGGTAGAACAGCGTCAACGCACGCTGCGACAGGCCATCAAGCCAGTCGCGCGGACCGGTATCTGCCGTCTGTCGCTCATGGCGCGCAATGGTGTCCGTGTAATGCAGCGGCAAGTTGCCGTGTACACCAAGAAAGCCTGTCATGGACGTGCGCACATGAAACTGGCCATCTGCGTCAAGCCAGCAGTGCTCGATCTGGCCCGGTGCAAACGACAGGCTGTCGCTGCCGTGCAGGTGCAGGCCATGCTCGAACACCTGCTCGGGTTCAAGCCCCTGCGCCACCAGCCAGGCCGACAGCAGCTGCAGCGCCTGGAAAAAATCAAAGCGCGACGGGCGGGCAAGCAACTGCACGATGAGCGCAGGGATCAAATCAGCGTCTGGCTTCCATTGCGGGGCAGGCAGCACAGCAACTCCTTTCCAGTCTGGTGCGACAAGACGATCAGGCGGGTATAGCTGGCCAGGTGCACATATAACCCGAGAAAATGCTCGATCACTTGCGCGAACGCATGCAAGCCGCTGCCGACAAACGCGTCTTCATCCACCGTCAGCAACACGTCGATGCCGAACACCAGGCTGCCGCCTGTCTCATCGGGCAACCAGGTGCTGGCGGTGCGCTGATGCAAGCCGACGATGCCGGCGACCTGGCGCGCCGCGCTGACCGATCCCGGCAGGTTGTACAACTCAAGGATTTGCTTGAAGACCGGCAAACCCTGCTGGCCCAGCGAATGATGATTGAGCGACAACTGCGCCAGCAGGCGCCAGTTTGCGGGTGCGCCACTGGCAAAACGGCAAGGTACCGTTGGTTTGCGCAACAGGCGTACCGGCAGGCTGCTGGCCGGACCTTCATGGCGCAGGTCGCCGCCAACCGCGCCGTAGGCCATGCGGCTCGGCAAGTCGCGGTTGCTGCAGGTCAGCCCGATCGACACGGTTTGCGTGGCGTCGTGCAGCGCAGTCATGTCGCTGTCGAGCAGGGCGATGCGCATCTCGTAGCCGGGATGGCTCAGTGCCATCGCTTCGTCGCGCCGCGTCACCCAATAGCGGCCCCGCCGCCCACCCGCCTCGCCGTGGCGCATCGAATAAAACGGGTAATAGGTATCAAGCCGGGCGCCCTGCCCGGTTTCGCTGAGCATGCGCACGCTGTCGACGCTGTAGATATCGTAGCCATGCGCCTGCCGCACCGATGGCAGCAGCGGGTAATCGGCGCAGGTATGCGTCAGGCGTACCGGATTGGCCGGCTGGCTGAACAGATTGACAACCGGCGTGCAGCTGGTCAGCAGATGGCGCGCCGACAGGGGCCGCAAGATGCGTGCGACAGGCGTGTCGGCGGACACGCCAGCGAGCAGCAGGTGCACGGTGCAGCGGCGGCAGTCTTCCGGCAGCAGCGCCTGCACAAAAGTCAGGTCCAGGTTGATGAAGTTGAATTTATCGGGAAAAGCAAAGTATTCGGTCAGCAGCCGGTAGGCCGGATGCGAATTGGCCTGGAAAGGTATCAGCGCCTCGTCCGCGGCAAAGCCGGCCGGCCTGAGCGGCACATGCTCGAGCATCTGCCAGCGTGCTGCGCCACTGTCATCGGTCACCTCGATACAAGCGCTGCACGCGCGCAGGAACAGCGCATCGCGCAAGGTGGCGCACAAGACAGGTTCGCCGTCGAGAAACAGGCGCAGCGACGGCACCGTCAAAGCTGTCAATGTGGCCGTGCCGCTTGCCTCGATGCCAATGCTGATGGCGGAACCCGAATCGCTGGGCAAGCGCAGCGCTGGAGGCGCCTCCAACGTGGCTTGATAGCGGACATCTGCCAGACGCAGCGGCGCCACAGTCACGTCATACGCGGTGGTGAACTTGCAGGCGACGCCATGCTGTTCTGGCGCATGCATGACGGTGCCACGCGGTATGACAACTGGTCCGGTATCAGGATGGCTATCACTGTCGATGCGGGCAATCGAACAGGCGGGAAACGGCCGCAGATAGTGCGGAAAATTCAGTTCCAGCAGCGTATCGCTGAACTGGCCAAATGCATCGTCGAGCCGCTTGGCAGTGCGCGCATTGAACATGGCATACGCCTGCAGCATGCGTGCCAGATGCGGATCGCCCACTTCGCCACCGGCCATGCCGAGCGCGCCGGCCAGGGCAGGATAGCGCCGCGCAAATGCCTGATTGTGCGCTCCCAGCGTACCGAGTTCCCGTTCGTAGTATTGCAGCAGCTTGTCCATGCACGTCCCCTCCTGATCGCGGCCATCACGTCGATATTAAAGAAGCGGCCGCCAGTAAAGTTGCGTATAAACAAGTTTGTGATACATCCGTCACATTATTCCCGCACTGCTTGTCTTCCTCTTTTGTCAATAGGAATTGACTTATCTTAAACAATCGCTTTTAATCAGGAAGTTACTCAAAATCAATTTATTGCACACTCAGCCCTATGGAACTGCTCGACAAGGTGCAACCGCCTTTGCTGCCGGACGACACGCTCAGCGCGCACTATCAGGTACGCCGGCTGCTGGGCGAAGGCGGCTTCGGCCACGTGTATGAAGCGTGGGACGCCAAGTTGCACCGCAGCGTGGCGCTCAAGCGCCTGAAACCGCAGGCCGACGTGCTGCAACCGGAAAAGCTGCTGACCGAAGCACGCCTGGCGGCCTCGCTGCGCCATGCCGCCTTCGTGCGCATCTTCTCGATCGACGGCGACGGCAGGCACCAGTCGATCGTGATGGAACTGGTCGATGGCCAGACGCTGGGACAAGTCATGCATGGCGCGCCGGTCGAACTCGATACCGCGCTCGATATCGCCTACCAGATCGCCGACGCGATGGACGAGGCGCATGCGATGGACCTGGTGCATGGCGACCTGAAACCGTCGAACCTGATGCTCGAAGCGGACGGCAAGGTGCGCATCCTCGACTTCGGCCTGGCGCGCCACCTGGACCCGCAGGCGACGCAAACCACGCTGCTTTGCGACCTGCAGGGGACGATCGCCTACATGGCGCCCGAGCGCCTGATGGGCCGCCTGCCCGACATGCGCGGCGACATCTATGCGCTCGGCGCCATGCTGTACGAAATGCTGGCCGGCCAGCGCCCCTTCCCGCACCTGAACGGCCTGGCGCTGGCCGCCGCCCATATGCAGACGAATGCCGTCTGGGCCGCCATGCCGGCCGCGGTGCCGCCAGCCATCGACGCGCTGGTGCGCTCGATGACGGCGCACGATCCGGTCGAGCGGCCCAGGACCATGCGCGATGTGCGTGCAGCGATCGCGGCGCAGCGCAGCGGCTTAGCCACCGTATCGTTGCCGCTTCCTGATACTGCGCCGCCGAAACCGCCGGCCACTGTCGCCATTCGCCTGCCGATTCCCCGCAAGCGCACGCTGCAGACCAGTACAGGCATTGCGCTACTTGCTGTGCTCACCGCATGGCAATGGCCAACTATCGCACCGCGCGTCAACTCTTTCTTCACCGGCCAAACAGCATCGGCGCCGTATTCGGAGATGGCCAGCATGGCAGCCGGCATGGAGGCGTTGCGCGCGTTTAATCGCGATAGCCAGCAGGAACTGGCGATGAAGCACTTCACTACCATCATCAAACACAATCCGGCACATGCGGGTGCAAATGCAGGCCTGTCGCTGGTGTCCACCATGCGCTATCTTGGCACCGGGCGCGATGAAACGTGGCTGCGACGCGCGGATATTGCAGCAAAACAAGCGCTGGCCACCGATGACCAGCTGGCGTTAGCGCATGTGGCGCAGGGCTGGGCTTTGGAGCACCGTGGCAAACGTGAGCAGGCGCTGCAGGAAATCACCATCGGATTGAACCTGGACCCGAATAATCCGCTGGGCATGTACGGCAAGGCGCGCTTGCTGATGCATGCGCAAAAATTCGATCTGGCACGCGAGGTACTCGAGAAGGCCATCGCGATGTATCCTGACGATACCCCTTTCATTTCGATGTTGGGCAGGATGCACTACAACCTGGGCAATTACACGCAAGCCGAAAAGCTCTTCCGTCAAACCATACAGATGGCGCCACAGGTAACGGCTGCCTATGCCCAGCTCAGCGCGACACTGGAACGGCTGGATCGTGGTGATGAGGCCCTGCAAGTGCTGCAGCAAGGACTACAGGTACAACCTGACTGGGAACTGTATACCAACCTGGGCAACATCCTGTTCAACCGTGGCGATTATCTGGGAGCAGTACAGGCATTCAAGAATGCCGTGTCCGACAACAAAGGCAATCCCGGCAACTATCTGCTGTGGGCAAATCTGGCAGATGCGCAGCGCTGGGTTCCCAGTCAGATGGAGCTATCGCGCGACTCCTATCGTCGTGCCATCACGCTGATCAAGGTCGTGCTGCAACATGCGCCCAGCGATCCCAAACTCAACTCGCGGCTGGCGCTGTATTCCGCTTACGCCGGCTTGCAAGACGATGTAATCAAGCATGTCACGCAAGCTGTCCTGCTGGCGCCTGCTTTGCCGGATATCCATTTCAGGGCCACGCTGACCTATGAATTGATCGGCAAGCGCAATGAGGCGATGGCGGCGTTGAAACAGGCCCTGGAACATGGCTACCCTCTCAACCTGATCGAGTCGGCACCCGATCTGTTGGCACTACGGCGAGATGCTCGCTATCAGAAGTTACTTATCAACATGGAAAGAAATCAGAAAAAATGACGTACGAGAAACCTTGGATGAAATTATCTGTCCACTTCGACGCAGACCAGATCACCAACCAGCTCGATTATGCATTTACATCGTGCGACGGCAGCGCCGACCCGCGCCATGGCCCCTACATGGGCGGCGTGCATTTTCAGCAAGGACAGCACGTCTATCTGGAAGTCAATTGCTGCGGTACAAAAGCGAGTGGTTTCACCTCGTTTCAAATCGTCGATTGCTGCCTCGTCAGTGTTCCGCAGCTGACCCAGATCGGTCCCGACGTTCCTACCCGCTACTCGCTGCCGTCGCCATTTCTGCAGTCGATCGGCGCCACCTATCAGGTGCCACTGGACTTCGAATCCCATCTTCTGCCGCCAGATCCCGAACTGCCCGAATTGCGCCGTGTCCGCCAGGAATGGAAACACAACCTTGACGTTGGCCAGGCCAAGGGCCGCTGGGAACTGGCGTTCATCCTGACCGTACGCATTATTCGAGGCGAGCAGGATTTACCGGAATTACGTGTATTCAGCTTCGATCCGGAAGCGTCAGTCGGCGGAAGGGAAGAGATGTAATTTGTTTAGCTCTGTCAGCGGTAAATGGGGGAATGTTCCTGAGTGCCTGAGGTCTAACTGATCAGACCTTTCCATA
>NZ_DAMAGB010000063.1:0-31304 GCF_031995485.1 Janthinobacterium sp. | reverse complement strand
GGTGGATATGCGTGGCGCCGCAGGAAGGACAATGCAGGCTGGCCTGCGCCGTCTGTTCGATCAGGGCGATGGCGGCATCCTGCGCCACACTATCTTGCAACAGGGCGATGCCGGCCAGGCGTTGGCGCTGCGACAACTGCGAGAACTGCTCGATGAAGGCCTGCCACTGGACTGTGTGCATGATGGGTCTCCCGAAAGGAAATTCCTGATCGGTTAGAGCTCAGCAACGTCAGAACGGTTCCACTTTTTTCGCTGACATAGCCATTTTTTTTTGCGCCATCGTCACTGACCACTCGCTCAGGGCATTTCAAGCCGCTCTTTCCACATCTGGTCGCAAAAATATTATTTTCTTTTTAATTGTCGATACAGTATTGTCTTTAAGTAACATCCGCTATCGCGGGGTTCTGAACCAGGACGACCGGCCGACACGAATCGGCCGGCATTTTTTACTGTCAAGCCAGGAGTGTGCTGCCCATGCTATCGATCAAACAGTTGAACAAAACCTATTCCAATGGCGTCAAGGCCATCCATGACGTCAGCCTCGACATTCCAAACGGCATGTTCGGCCTGCTGGGGCCGAATGGCGCCGGCAAGTCGTCGCTGATGCGCACCATTGCGACCTTGCAGGATCCCGATAGCGGCAGCATCACCTTCAATGGCGTCGATGTGCTGAAGGACAAGGAATGCCTGCGCCGCCAGCTCGGCTACCTGCCGCAGGATTTCGGCGTGTACCCGAAGGTCAGCGCGGAAACCCTGCTCAATCACTTTGCCGTGCTGAAAGGCCTGACGGAAAAGGGGCCGCGCAAGGAAGCGGTCGAAGCGCTGCTGCAGCAGACCAATTTGTGGGAAGCGAGAAAACGCAAGCTGGGCACCTATTCGGGCGGCATGCGCCAGCGTTTCGGCATTGCGCAAGCGCTGCTCGGCGCGCCGCGCCTGGTGATCGTCGACGAACCGACGGCCGGCCTCGATCCGGACGAGCGCAATCGCTTTCTGAACCTGCTGGCGAAAATCGGCGAGCAGGTGGTGGTGATTTTGTCGACCCATATCGTGGCCGACGTGACCGACCTGTGCCCGCGCATGGCGATGATCGTCAAGGGCCAGGTGCTGGTGCAGGGCGAGCCGCAGGCGGCGATCGATACCCTGAACAACAAGGTCTGGCGCCGTACCGTCTCCAGCGACGAGCTGGCGCAGTACCAGCAGAGCATGAACGTGCTGTCGACGCGCCTGGTAGGCGGCCGCCCGCAGATCAATGTGTTTGCCGACAGCCAGCCCGATGCCGGCTTCGTGCAGATCGCGCCCGACCTGGAAGACGTGTACTTCCTGCATGTGCGCAATGCCGGCCGCAACGGGGCCGCGCCTGCCGCCGCAGCCATCGCCGTGGCCTGAGGAGCGCGCCATGTGGAAGGAATTTTTCAAGTTTGACCTCGGCTACCAGCTGAAACAGCCCTTGCTGTGGGTATTTGCCGCCATCCTGGCGCTGATGGCGTTTGGCGTGACGACCAGCGATTCGGTGCAGATGGGCGGCGCGATCGGCAACGTCAACCGCAATGCGCCCACCGTGGTGGCGCAGCTGCTGGGCATGTTCACCCTGCTGTCGATGTTCCTGATTACCGTCTTTATCGCCGGCGCCGTGCTGCGCGACAGCGAAGTGGGCATGGCCGACATGCTGTTCGCCACGCCGATGCGCAAATGGGACTACCTGTTCGGCCGCTTTGCCGCCGGTTTCGTCGCCTGCCTGGCGATCTTTGCCTGCATCGCGCTCGGCACCATGATCGGCCCCTTGATGCCGTGGGTCGACCCGCAGCGCGTGGGACCGTTCTCGCTGCATACCTATGTGTGGACCTTTGCCGTGCTGGTGATTCCCAATCTGCTGTTCGTCGGCGCGCTGCTGATGCTGCTGGCGGCCACCACGCGTTCGATGCTGCTGGTATATGTGGGCGTGCTGGCCTTTTTCGTGCTGCGCACCATCGCCAGCGTGCTGACCAGCGACATCAACAACGAATGGCTGGCCGTGCTGATCGACCCGTTCGGCGTGACCGCCTTTGGCCGCATGACGCGCTATTTCACCTCGTCCGAAGCGAACGCCAGCCTGCCGCCGTTTTCCGGCTTCCTGCTGGCCAACCGGCTGCTGTGGCTGGGCATCACCATCGCCCTGTTTGCCGCCACCGTGGTGCTGTTCAAGCCGCAGCGCACCGGTACCGGCAAGCGCCTGTTCGGCAAGCACAAGGCGCAGGCAGCCGCCCCTGCGGTGGCGGCGCCGCTGCACTTGCCACGCATTACGCCTGCGTTTGGCACCGCCACCGCCTGGCGCCAGTGGTGGCAGATCCTGCGCTTCGACGCCGCCGGTGTCTTCAAAAGCGTGCCCTTCCTGGTCATGCTGCTGTTCGGCATGATGAACCTGATCGCCGGCGTCACCCTGGGGGCCAAGCTGTACGGCACGGCCGTGTATCCGATGACCTACCGGATGCTGCAGCAGATCAGCCAGAGCTTCAGCTTCATGCTGATCATTATCGTCGGCTTCTATGCGGGCGAGCTGATCTTCAAGGAACGCCAGGCCAGGATCGCCGATGTCAGCGACGCCATGCCGGTGGCCGACTGGACGCCGCTGCTGGCCAAGTGCACGGCGCTGGTCGGCGTGGTAGCCGGCTACATGCTGGTCGGCGTGCTGACCACCATCGGCTTTCAGCTGTATAAAGGCGGCGCGCCGGTCGAGCTGGGCCTGTATCTGGAAGGCAGCCTGCTGGGCGGATTCTTCTTCGTGCTGATGGGCTTGTGCGCCATCGTGCTGCAGGTGCTGGCCAACCATAAATTCATCGGCTATCTGCTGGTGATCCTGCTGATGGTGTCGCAGGCCGTGCTGGCCATGCTGCACTTCGAGCACAACCTGTACAACTACGGCGGCCTGCCCGACATCAAGTATTCCGACATGAATGGCTATGGCCATTTCCTGGCGGGCTGGCGCTGGTATGCGCTGTACTGGAGCCTGTTCACGGTGGCCCTGGTAATGCTGGCGCAGGCGTTCTGGGTGCGCGGACTGTCGAACGGCTGGCGGAACCGCGTCAAGCTGGCCGGCCGCCGCCTGAAGGGCCGCAGCGGCGCCGCGCTGGCGGTGGTCGTGCTGTGCTGGCTGGGTACCGGTGGCTGGATCTATTACAACACCAATGTGCTCAACACCTATGAACCGGCCGACATCGCCATGGACAAGGCGGCGCGCTACGAAAAACTGTACCGCCAGTACAAGGACTTGCCGCAGCTGAAGATCACCGACGTGCAGGCCAATGTCGATATCTATCCGGAGCAGCGCAAGGTGCTGATCAAGGGCCACTACCTGCTGCAGAACAAGACCGCGCAAGCGATCGACACGCTGCGCATCCAGCGCGATCCGGAACTCGACACCACCTGGCTGAACCTGCCCGCGCACAGCACCCAGCTCGACGACAAGGACCTCGGCTTCAGCATCCTCAAGCTCGCTGCGCCGCTGGCACCGGGCGCGCAATTGCCGCTCGACTTCACGGTCGCCGTCACGCATGAAGGCTTTACCAACAGCGGCGCACCGGACCCGGTCAACCTGAACGGCACCTTCTTCAACAACATGGCTTATTTCCCCCACTTCGGCTACCAGGACAAGATGGAGCTGACTGACCGCAACGAGCGCCGCAAGCGGGGCCTGGGCGAGCCGGTACGCATGGCCAAGCTGGAAGACAAGTCGGCCTACGGCAACACCGTGTTCGGCAGCGAGGCGGACTGGATCAGCTTTGACACCACCGTCTCGACCAGCCTGGACCAGACCGCGCTGGCGCCAGGCTACCTGCAGAAGAGCTGGGAAAAAGATGGCCGCCGCTATTTCCATTACAAGATGGACCAGCCGATGATGCCCTTCTTTGCCTATCTGTCGGCGCGCTGGGACGTGAAAAAAGGCGACTGGCACGGCGTGCCGATCGAAGTGTATGTCGACAAGAAACATGGCTATAACGTTGATCGCATGATCACCTCGGTGCAGAAATCGCTCGACTATTACACCGCGGAGTTTACGCCCTACCAGCACAAGCAGGTGCGCATCCTGGAGTTCCCCGGCTATGCCAGCTTTGCGCAGTCGTTCGCCAACACGATTCCTTACTCGGAAGGCATCGGCTTTGTCGCCGACCTGCGCAACAAGGAAGACATCGACTATGTGTATTACGTCACCGCGCATGAAATGGCGCACCAGTGGTGGGGCCACCAGGTGATCGGCGCCAATGTGCAGGGTGCCACCATGCTGATGGAGTCGCTGGCGCAATACTCGGCGCTGATGGTGATGGAGAAGGAATACGGCCGCAACAAGCTGCGCCGCTTCCTGCGGTATGAACTGGACCGTTACCTGAGCGGACGCGGCGGTGAAGTCATCGAAGAACTGCCTTTGGCGCGCGTGGAAGGCCAGCAGTATATCCACTACCGCAAGGGCAGCCTGGTCTTCTACCGCCTGCGCGACGAGATCGGCGAAGCGGCCGTCAACCGCGCGCTGAAACGCTTCCTGCAGGACAAGGGCTACCAGCAGGCGCCATTTACCACCACCGCCGAACTGCTGGCGTATATCCGCGCCGAAGCGCCAGCCGACAAGCAGGCATTGATCACCGACCTGTTCGAGAAAATCGTTTTCTACGACAACCGCGTGACCGAGGCAAAAGCCGTCAAGCGGCCCGACGGCCAGTGGGATGTCACCATGAAGCTGCACCTGGCCAAGCTGGAGTCGGACGGCAAGGGCAAGGAAAGCGCGCGCGTGTATGACGAGCCGGTGGAAATCGCGATCTTCTCGCGCGCACCGGCTGCCAAGGAAGAGGATGAAAAAGTCCTGTTTACCGACAAGCGCATCTTGAGCGGCAGCGACCCGGTGGTGACCATCACCGTCAAGGAAAAACCGTTCGAAGTCGGCGTCGATCCGTACAACAAGATGATCGACCGGGTATCGAGCGACAACCGCAAGGAGGTCAGTTTCAATTAGCGCGTAGGCCGGATTAGCGTAGCGTAATCCGACAACATTGTTGGCATCGGTAGTGGTGTCGGATTACGCGAGGCGCAGCCTCGCTAATCCGACCTACCGGCCGGCGGACATGCGCGTCGGATCTTAACGATACACCATCCCCCCATCAATCAGCGGCGCCTGCCCCGTCATGTAATCCGAATCCGGCCCGGCCAGGAACGACACCAGGCCCGCCACATCGTCCGGCGTCTCGGCGCGCCCCAGCGCGATGCCGTCGACAAATTTCTTGTAGGTCGCGCCCAGCTCGGCGCCCGTCACTTCGGCCATGCGCTTGTCGATCTCGACCCACATGTCGGTGCCGACCACGCCGGGGCAATACGCATTGACGGTAATGCCGTCGGACGCCAGCTCGCGCGCGGCCGACTGCGTCAGCGCGCGCACGGCAAACTTGGTGGCGCAGTACACGCCCAGCAGCGCAAAGCCGTCATGGCCGGCGATCGAGCAGGCATTGATGATCTTGCCCTTCTGCCCGCGCTTCTTGAAGCTTTTCGCGGCCGCCTGGATGCCCCACAGTGTGCCCTGCACATTGATGCGCATGATGCGGTCCACTTCTTCGGGCGTGACGTCCAGCAGCGGCGCCACCTGGGCGATGCCGGCATTGTTGACCATGATGTCGAAGCCATCGAGTTCTTTTTCGGCAAACGCCACCGCCGCAGTGACCTGGTCCAGCTGCGACACATCGGCAATAAACGTGAAGGCGCGGCGGCCCAGCGCGCGTACCTCGGCGGCGGCCGCGTCGAGTTTTTCCTGGTTCAGGTCAACCAGCGCGATATCGGCGCCATCTTTTGCCAGCCGCAAGGCAATCGCCTTGCCGATACCCTGCGCGGCGCCCGTGACCAGTGCGACTTTTCCTGTGATGCTCATGTGCTTTCCTCTCAAAATCAGCGCGCCTGCAACAGGCAGGTTCGCTTCCATTGCCATCAAAAACCTTTTTGACGGGGAGAGGAAGAGCGCACGGGACGGCAATCGGGCAAAGCGCGAGCCAGGTCAAGAAAAGGCAAATTGCCGCTACTCTTTTACATATACGGCATAGATGGCAAACGGCAGGCCGAGCACCACGGACAGCCACGGCCAGGCCGCCACGATATGGGCAACGGCCAGCAGCAGCAGGCACACCACCGCCAGCACCACCACGAACACGATGCGGCGGAACCACTTGCGGCCAGGCGGCGTCACCGGGTCGGCATACGCTGGCGCTTGTGCGTTTTGCTGCGCCTTGGCGTGCTTGCCGGCAGCGGAGCGCGCTGCGGGCTGCGCCGCGCCGGGCGGCAGTGGCAACGGGATGCCGTCATCGCCCGATGCCCGCTGGCGCGCTTCGTTGGCGCAGCGCATTTCCACTTCCACCACCCAGCCATCGAGGCGCCGCCCCCAGTCGTCCACTTTGGCCGCGCCCTCGGCGTCGAGGCCCTGGTAGTAGCTGCTGTCATTCTTGAAATGCGTATCGTTGGCAAACCTGGATTGTTCCTGGTACAGCGAGGCCAGCATGCCGTGCGCCAGCACGGTCACGCTGCCGCTGGGAAACAGCGCAAACTTCGCCCACGAGGCGGGCGGCTCCGGTGGCAGGTAAATCGGTCCGGGCGGCGCCAGGCTCGATGGAATCGAGATGTCGAGATCGGCGGCGATGCTGTTTGCCAGTGCCTTCCAGTTGGTCTCCGGCACCTCCAGTTGTCCCGCCCGCTCTTCGACGCACCAGTAGCTGTCGATCTCGCCGCCCCACGAGGTGGCATTGGGGAAAACCGGTATGCCCGGCACGTCCGCCACCAGCGGATGGTCAAACCAGGCGGGATGCTCGACGCCGACGGCCCAGATCTGATGGCGATCGGGAAAATGCGCAACCACCGCGTAATCGCCGTATTCGATGACGGCCGGCCTGGCGATGCCGAATTCGGCCAGCAGGTGCAGCGACAGGCGCACCGCGCCCGATTGCTTCAGGATGCCCAGCCACCAGGTGAAATCGTCGGCCAGCAGCGCGTTGTCGCCGAGTTGGCGGAACAGCAGGCGGGCGTTGAAAAAAATGCCGTGACGGTACCAGTCGTCCAGCGCCAGCTTGCCGCGCAAGCATTGCGTGCCGTAGCTGACCAGGGCGATCTGGCGGTGGATGGATTCGGATTGCAAGCCGGGCTCCTGTCGTTATTGGAAAGCAAAGCTTACCACCGTCACGGCCCAGGCTCGCTTGCCGTTACCAGCCGAATTTCAGTTCCATCCCCAGGTAATTGGCATTGCCGCCGCCGGCATTGCGCAAGGTGTCGCCCGCCTGGAAATGCACCGCCTCCAGCGAGGCCGTCACGTTCGGATTGATGCTCCAGTCGCTGCGCACTTGCGCGTAGGCGCCGGTCCAGCGGCTGCCCTGCCCGGCCGTGCGCGGCACGCCCGACATGTTCTGCACATACACGGCGTCGCCCGTGGTCTGGCGCCACTGCAGGCCCAGCGAGGTAGTCACGCTGAGGGCCCTGGCCGGCTTGAAGTTCAGCGACGGCTTCAGGTGGATCAGATTGCTGTAGCCGGTCAGTCCCGCCAGCGAAAAATAATAGCCGTTGGCAAACAGCGGGTTGAAGGTGCCGAGCTTGCCGTCGCCGGCGTGCCTGTCGCCCGAGGCCATGTCGAACTGCAGGCCCACGCGCGGGGTCCACGGCTGCGTGGCAAAGGTATAGCCGGCGATCGAGCCGAGCGCCCACGCCTGCGCGTGCTGACTGCCCACCTGGCCGCGCTGCAGCATGCCTTCGATGTCCCAGTCCACGCTGCCGCGCTTGCCGTTGTAGCGCAGGTCGTACACGTCGCGCCGCTCGTTGCCAAGCGCGTCGAGGAAGCGCGCCGCGTCGCGCCGGTAGCGCGAATAGTAGCCCGAGAGATCGCCCGGCCCCAGGCCCTGGTATTCCGCGCGCAGGCCATCGAGGCGCAGATGGCCGTTCGAGTCGTCGTCAAAGGTATGCTCGCTGCGGTTCTGCACCGGCTGCGTGGCATAGCCGATCAATCGCCATGGACCGTGTTCCCAGTCGGCCCAGACGCCGTCGAACGACTGGCGCACGTTCGGCCCGTCGCGCGCGGCGATAAAACGCTGCAGGTCGAACGCCATTTCCTGGCGCCCCACGCGCAGCTTGACGGCGCCGCTGTCGGTCGGCACGGCTACGGTGGCAAACAGCTGCTCGACGTCGAGCTTGTCCTGGTCCGGCGGCGCCAGCGTGTGTTTTTGAAACGCGCGCGCATCGACCAGCTGGCCGAATACCTGCACGTACTGGCCCAGGCGCAGGTCGGCGTGCAGATTGGCGCGCTGGATCACGTAGCCGTCCGGGCGCGCCGTGCCGGCGCCGAACAGCGGCGTGGCGATATGCTCGTAGCGCTCGCGCAAGCCGCCACCGAGCGACAGATAGGAGCCGCTGTCGCCGAGCGGCAGGTATTTCAGGTTGTCCAGCGGCTGGCGCGCCAGGCAGGGATCGGCCAGCGCGCTCCAGTTCTCGCTCCAGCGGTTGAAGTTGATGGCCGGGCGCTTGGCCCCGCAGGCTTCTGCCGGCGCGCCCGCCGCCAGTGTCTGCGCGCCTGCCACGCCGCCGGCCAGCAGCGCCAGCACGCCGCCGCACAGCTGCATGGCGTGCCTGGTCCGCTTAGTGCACCGCATCGTGGATCTCGCTGATATAGCCGCCCGGGAACTGCACCATGGCGCTGCTGTTGCCCTTCGCGGTCCGGGTCGGCGGCGCCAGCACCGCCACGCCATTGGCGGCAGCACGGGCCAGCGTGGCGGCCATGTCGTCGACCTGGTAGCCGGTGGTTTCGCGGCCGTACGGGAACGGCAGCTTGCCGTCGCTGACAAATACCGTCATCTTGCCGAAGCCCGATTCGAGCTGCACGCGGCGGATGGCGTCGCCGGCGCGGCCGATTTCGCCGCCGTCGATTTTGTCGTCGGCCACCACTGTCGCGTGCGCGAACTGCTTGAACTGGGCCAGGAACTTGTCGGCCGACACCGGCGAAATATAGATGCGGTTGTCAGGCACGGAATGCAGGGCCGGATACGACGGCGCCTTGGTGTGCCAGTACAGCTGCATGTTGATGCCGCCGGCCCACTGGATCAGCACGTCCTTGCCGATCGGATCGTCAAACGGCGCCACCGTCACGTCGGCGCCCGCTGCCACTGCCGCCTCGGTGGCCGCGTGGATATCGGTCACCAGGTAGCCGGTGCGCTCGAGCCCGAAGCCGTAAGGAACCGGTGTCTGGAACGCGAACACCGACAGCATGCCGACCGGCGTCTGGATATATTGCGAGGCGGTCTTGCTGGGCGTGGGCGTGACGGTAAACACCGCGCGCGGCGAGGCTTTGCCGCCGAACGTGCCGACAAAGCTGTTGACGAACGCGTCGATGTCGGCGTTCTGCACATACACGTGGGTAGTGTCGTATTGCGGCGCGACGGACACGTCGGCTGCGGCGCAAGCCAGCAACGGCAGGGACAGCGCGGCAACCAGCGCGCCGGCGGCAACGCGGTTCAGAAAGGAAGGAAGTGCCATGGAAAGCTCCTGGAAAGTGAGGGCGGTCGCGGCGACCGCATTGCCTCACTGTAGGCCTGCGCGGCGCGGACGGGACCTGCCATTGGTCATGCAAACGACCTGGCCCAAAGACAGGGTAAAAACGCCGGCGCGGCGAGTACAGTAGCCTGGCAAAACAGGCAAACTGGAGAAAACAACATGATCCGATGTGTGCGTATCTGGACCGGCCCTGACGGCGATTCGCTGTTCGAGGAGGGTCACCTTGCCCTTTCCCGTGGGGAGCGCGGCGACGTGCTCAGCAAAGTGTTGAACGCGGCCAGCATTTCCTGGCGCGAGACCGGCGGCGGCGGTGCCTTTGCCAGGCACAATGCCCCCGCGCGCCAGTTCGTGCTGACCCTGGGCGGCACGCCGGAATTTCGCTGCGCGGACGGCGCCACTTTCCGCATGTATCCGGGCGACATGCTGCTGGCCGAAGACACCACCGGCACAGGCCACAGCTGGCGCCTGCTCGGCGACGCGCCATGGCGGCGCGCCTATGTGATCGTCGGCGCAGACGCCGGCGCCCTGTTCATCCAAGGAGATCCATCTTGAATCAGAATCCCGATATCGCATCACACGACATCGTCCTGATCGGCGGCGGCATCATGAGCGCCACGCTCGGCGTGTTCCTCAAGCAGCTGGACCCGGCGCTGTCCATCGTCATGTTCGAAACGCTGGACGACTGCGCGCAGGAGAGCTCCGGCGGCTGGAACAACGCCGGCACCGGCTACGCGGCCAACTGCGAAATGAACTACACGCCGCAGCGCGCGGACGGCAGCATCGACATCAGCAAGGCGCTGGAAATAAACACCGAATTCGACATCTCGCGCCAGTTCTGGGCCTACCTGGTGCAGCGGGGTGCGATCCCCGATCCGCGCGCGTTTATCCACCCGTGTCCGCACCTGAGTTTTGTGTGGGGCGAGGCGAACGTGGCCTTTTTGCGCGCGCGCTACCAGGCCATGTCGGCGCACCACTGCTACCAGGGCATGGAGTACACCGAGGACCGCGCCACCATCGCGCAGTGGGCGCCGCTGATCATGGAAGGGCGCGACGAGGGCCAGCCCGTCGCCGCCACCCGCATGGTAACCGGCACCGATGTCGATTACGGCGCACTGACCCATCTGCTGGTGGACCATTTATCCGCGCAGCCGCGCTTCGAGGTGCGCTACCACAGCAAGGTGACGGCACTGGCGCGGCAGGCAAACGACGGCTGGCGCGTGACGGTCGACGACACGCGTGGTGGCGAACAGCACGCCGTATCGGCCAGGTTCGTGTTTATCGGCGCCGGCGGCGGCGCGCTGCCGCTGCTGCAAAAATCGGGCATCCCGGAAGCCAAAGGCTACGGCGGCTTTCCCGTCAGCGGCATCTGGCTGCGCTGCGATGTCGACGCCGTCAGCCAGCGCCACCACGCCAAGGTCTACGGCAAGGCGTCCACCGGCTCGCCGCCGATGTCGGTGCCGCACCTGGACACGCGCATCATCGACGGCAAGCAGTCCTTGCTGTTCGGACCTTATGCGGGCTTCTCGACCAAGTTCCTGAAACACGGCTCGGCGGCCGACCTGTTTGCCTCGCTCACGCACGACAACGTCATTCCGCTGTTCGACGTGGCGCGCGACAATCTGGCGCTGACCGAATACCTGATCGGCCAGGTCCTGCAAAGCCCCGAGCACCAGTTCGCGGCGCTGCGGGAATTCTTCCCGCTGGCGGTGCAGCAGGATTGGCAAAAAGCCGTGGCCGGCCAGCGCGTGCAAACCATTGCGCCGCATGAAAGCGCCGGCTGGTTCAAGCACGAAGAGGGACAGCTGGAATTCGGCACCGAGCTGGTATCGGCCGCCGACCAGTCGATCGTCGCGCTGCTGGGCGCCTCGCCGGGCGCCTCCACCGCCGCCTGCATCGCGCTGGAAGTGCTGCAGCGCTGCTTTGCAGAACGCCTGCGCAGCGACGCCTGGCAGGCCCGCCTGAAGGCCGTGATCCCCACCTGGGGCATCGACCTGAAGCACGATGCCGCAGCCTGCCGGCACACGCGTGCCGCGACAGCCGCACTGCTGAAGATCGACAATCTCTGAACCAGGCATGTAGAATCGGCGGTATCTCCGTGTACCCAGGGCTACCCCATGAAGAGGCTGCATATCGCCAGAAAGCTGCTGTCGCTGCTGGGCAAGATACAGATCACCGACGATGCGGGCGCCATCCTGTACGAGGGCGCCGCCAGGTGGGGCTGGCTGGCCAGGCCCTGGCGCATCACGCAACACGGGCAGGAGCTTGCCTCGATCGAGCGCAAGCTGTGGTCATTCGCCCCCATCTGGAACATCAGCACCCGCGAAGAACACTTTATCTTGCGCGGCAAATTCTGGAGCTGGCGCCGACAGGTCACGGTGGAGGGCGGCCGTTTCGACGGCGCCGTGCTGCGCGGCAGCCTGCTCGACATGGATTTCGAACTGATCCGGCACGGCCAGACCCTGGCCAGGGCCGAGGCCAAAGTACTGACGCTGCGCACGCGGCACAGCATCGAGCTGCTGGACGACTCGCCGCAGGCCGAGCTGCTGACGGCAATCCTGATGATCCACCTGCTGGCGCAAAAGGGCGAAGACAAGCAGATGGTGGCGGCGGAACCGACGCCGCCGCATCTGTAGCGACGGCGGCCTCCCCTTGCCAGCTAGCGCTCCTGCCTGACCCGAAAGCGGGTGGCGAGAGAAAAACCATCCGACAACAGCTTGGGCGGATAAAAAAACCCCGTTCTCCTGACGAAGAACGGGGTTTTTATCAAGAAAACAATTTTTCCGGAATCAGAACGGAATATCGTCATCCATATCCGAGAAGTTCGGTGCCGGCTTCGGTGCCGGGCGTGGTGCCGGCGCCGGGGCCGGACGCGGGGCTGGGGCCTGGCGTGGAGCCGGGGCATCGTAGCCGCCGCTGTTGCCGCCGTAGCTGTCGTCACCGCCGGCGTCGCCGCCCATGCCGGAACGGCCGCCCAGCATTTGCATGTTTTCCGCGATGATGTCGGTTGCGTATTTCTCGACGCCGTCCTTGTCCGTGTATTTACGGGTTTGCAGGCGGCCTTCGACGTAGACCGAGGAACCTTTTTTCAGGTACTGGCCGACGATTTCGGCCAGGCGGCCGAAGAACGAGATACGGTGCCATTCGGTCAACTCTTTTTGTTCGCCCGTGTTGCGGTCCTTCGATTTGTACGAAGTGGCCACGGCGATGTTGGCGATCGCGTCGCCGCTAGGCATGTAGCGGATTTCCGGGTCGCGGCCCAGATTGCCGACGATGATGACTTTGTTGACTGATGCCATGAATAACTCCTGTTGAACTGCAGCGGGAGTCCCGCGCGTTGGATGTTTGCTAAACGCCGATTATAAGCGAGTCCCCGGCACAAGGCGACTGCGAATTCAGGCGTACGTCGTGCCATGCAGCGTTGTGGCACGGTCCCGTTTTTTCGGCAGCGGTGAAAACAAGAAACTTGAATACTGGTATTATATACAGTGTTCAAACGTCTGTACGCATCTGTATCAATCTTTGTCCGGGTGCGCCTGCACGGCGGCACACTCCGCTTGCCACGGCGCCAAAGGCATGCGGATCAAAACCCGGCTATAGTTACAAGTTGACCCGTTGTGGCCACGTCCCAGGCGTTACGTGCCGCTGCACCACCCCACTGAAAGCAAGGCAATCACATGGAACAGATCCGCATTCGCGGTGCTCGCACGCATAACCTCAAGAATATCAATCTCGATTTGCCGCGCAACAAGCTGATCGTGATTACCGGCCTGTCCGGCTCCGGCAAGTCGTCGCTCGCCTTTGACACGCTGTACGCCGAAGGCCAGCGCCGCTATGTCGAATCGCTGTCGGCCTACGCGCGCCAGTTTTTGCAACTGATGGAAAAACCGGACGTCGACCTGATCGAAGGCCTGTCGCCGGCCATTTCCATCGAACAGAAAGCCACTTCGCATAACCCGCGCTCGACGGTGGGCACGGTGACGGAAATCCACGATTACCTGCGCCTGCTGTACGCGCGCGTCGGCACGCCGTACTGCATCAACCATCCGGAACACGCGCTGGCCGCGCAGACCGTGTCGCAAATGGTCGACGCCGTGCTGGCGATGCCGGAAGACACCAAGCTGATGATCCTGGCGCCGGTGGTGGCCAACCGCAAGGGCGAGCATGTCGACCTGTTCGAACAGATGCAGGCGCAGGGCTTCGTGCGCTTTCGCGTGCAGAGCGGCACGCACGACGCGAAGATCTATGAAGTCGACGACCTGCCGAAACTGAAAAAAACCGAAAAGCACACGATTGACGTGGTGATCGACCGCGTCAAGGTCAACCAGGACATCAAGCAGCGCCTGGCGGAAAGTTTCGAAACGGCCCTGCGCCTGGCCGATGGCCGCGCCGTGGCCTACGAAATGGATACGGCGCAGGAACAGGTGTTTTCGAACAAGTTCGCCTGCAACGAGTGCGGCTATTCGCTGCAGGAGCTGGAACCGCGCCTGTTCTCGTTCAACAATCCGATGGGCGCCTGCCCGGAATGCGACGGCCTCGGTCACATCGAATTCTTTGACCCGAAACGCATCGTCGCGTTCCCGAATTTGTCGCTGGCCTCGGGCGCCGTCAAGGGCTGGGACCGCCGCAACCAGTTTTATTTCCAGATGCTGTCGAACCTGGCGGACTTCTACGAGTTCGATTTGGACATGCCGTTCGAGCAGCTGGAACTGAATGCGCAGCAAGCCGTGCTGTACGGCTCGGGCAAGCAGTCGATTCCGTTCAGCTATGTGAACGAGCGCGGCCGCACGGTGGTCAAGGAACACACGTTCGAAGGCGTGGTCAACAACCTGTCGCGCCGCTATCGCGAGACCGATTCGATGGCGGTGAAGGAAGAGCTGGCCAAGTTCATCAATGAAAAATGCTGTCCGGCCTGCGACGGCGCGCGCCTGCGTGTGGAAGCGCGCCATGTGAAAGTGGGCACCGGCAAGCAGCAGCGCGCAATCTATGAAGTGGCGGAGAAACCGCTGCGCGAGACGCTCGATTTCTTCGAGAAACTGAAACTGACGGGCGCCAAGAAAGAGATCGCCGACCGCGTGGTGAAAGAAATCATTTCGCGCCTGAAGTTCCTCAATAACGTGGGCCTCGACTACCTGTCGCTGGACCGCAGCGCCGATACCCTGTCGGGCGGCGAAGCGCAGCGCATCCGCCTGGCCTCGCAGATCGGTTCGGGCCTGACGGGCGTGATGTATGTGCTCGACGAGCCGTCGATCGGCCTGCACCAGCGCGACAACGACCGCCTGATCGAAACGCTGAAACACCTGCGCGATATCGGCAACAGCGTGCTGGTGGTCGAGCATGACGAAGACGCGATCCGCACCGCCGACTATATCGTCGACATGGGCGTGGGCGCCGGCGTGCATGGCGGCGAGATCATCGCCGAAGGCACCTTGAAGGATATCCTGAAGAACAAGAAGTCGCTGACGGCGCAGTACCTGAACGGCAAGCTGAAAATTGCCGTGCCGAAAAAGCGCCATGCCAGCAATCCGGAAAAGCAGCTGGTGATTACTGGCGCGACCGGCAACAACCTGAAAAAAGTCTCCTTGAGCCTGCCGGTGGGCCTGATGACCTGCGTGACGGGCGTATCCGGTTCCGGCAAGTCGTCGCTGGTGAACGACACGCTGTATCCGGCCCTGTCGCGCCACCTGTACGGCTCGCAGACGGAACCGGCGCCGCACGACTCGATCAGCGGCCTGGAGCATTTCGACAAGGTGATTTCCGTCGACCAGGCGCCGATCGGCCGCACGCCGCGATCGAATCCCGCCACCTACACGGGTCTGTTTACGCCGATCCGCGACCTGTTCTCGACCGTGCCGACGGCCAAGGAACGCGGCTACAGCGCGGGCCGCTTCTCGTTCAACGTCAAGGGCGGACGCTGCGAAGCGTGCCAGGGCGATGGCGTGATCAAGGTCGAGATGCACTTCTTGCCGGACGTGTATGTGCCGTGCGATGTGTGCCACGGCAAGCGCTACAACCGCGAAACGCTGGAAGTGCAGTACAAGGGCAAGAGCATCACGGAAGTGCTGGGCATGACGGTGGAAGAGGCGCATGAATTCTTCAAGCCGGTGCCGCTGATCGCGCGCAAGCTGCAGACCTTGCTGGACGTGGGCCTGGGCTACATCAAGCTGGGCCAGAGTGCCACCACCTTGTCGGGCGGCGAGGCGCAGCGCGTGAAACTGTCGCTGGAACTGTCGAAACGCGACACGGGCCGCACGCTGTATATCCTGGACGAGCCGACCACCGGCCTGCACTTCCACGATATCGACCTGCTGATGAAAGTGATCCACCGCCTGCGCGACCAGGGCAACACGCTGGTGATCATCGAGCACAACCTGGACGTGATCAAGACGGCCGACTGGATCGTCGACCTGGGCCCCGAAGGCGGCGCGGGCGGCGGGCAGATCATCGCCACCGGCACGCCGGAAGAAGTGGCGCTTAATCCGGCCAGCGTGACGGGTAAGTACCTGGGGCCGCTGCTCAAGCAATAAATAGAGCTCCAGCGCTTCCGGCCTGAACACGGCGATCTGCTGTGTTCAGGCCATTTTTTCGTCCTCGTTATTACTTGTCGGACCAACGGCTGCATCCGCTAGCACAATTAACTAAAATATCTCCTGTTTCACATTAAATAATTATTTAATTAATAATATTAATGTTATCATTTTTACTTCTCTTTTTGAGTGATAATATTCGATATGAAAAAATTAACTACTGCGCGAGCATGGAGATGTATGCTTGCTTTGCTATTGTTTTCTGCAACGGCGTCAAGTCACGCTCAACTATGGCGCCCCATCACCGACACAGATCTGAAAATAGTGGCAGGCAGTCCGCTTGATTTCAGCCAATTGCTGCCTGCAGGCTTTGCCGGGCAGCACGGGCAGATCATCAAGGGCCTGAATGGGAAAATGGTATTCGCAAACAAGCCGGAAGAACGGGCCAAGCTGCAATGCGCTTCGCTTGCCTGGTCGCCTGCGACAGGATCCTTCCCCGACCATGCCACCGCCATTGAATATGTCAGGCAGCTCAAACTGCATGGCTACAATCTGGTCAGGTTCCATTATGTCGAAGGGACACTAATGCACTTGCGCAAGGTCGACAATGATTTCGATGTCGAGCAACTGGACAGGTTCCACTTCTTTTTATCCGAACTCAAGAATGCGGGCATTTACTGGATGATGGACATGATGTCATCCGAAAATGGCACTATCGGTGACAATGAACCTAATCGCTGGGAAGGAAAAAATGACCTGAAGTTCAAAGTTCATTTCAATGCCTATCCCGAAGCGCAGCAGGCATGGCGCGATCAGGTATCGGCCATCTACGCCGCGATCAATCCTTATACCCATCAATCCATTCTCAGCGATCCGGCGCTGGCGGCGGTGGTGCTGGTCAATGAAAACAGTATCAATTACCTGGAAGCGCAAAAGCATGCGACCACCTTCAGAGAAATATTGCGCCCTCTTTTCAATCAGTATCTCGTCAATGTCTATGGAAATGACAACGCTGCACTGGAACTCAATTGGGGGCAACAGACGGGCAAGCGCCTGCCGAATGAAAACCTGGCGGAGAAAAATTTCAATCTCCCGATGGTGGGCGAGGAGTCGAACCGGATGCGCTCATTCCAGTTCATGATTAACAATCTGGAAATGGCTTCATTTGAATGGATGAAGGCATATTTGCGTGCGCAAGGCTATGCGGGACTGGTTACTTCGTATAACAACTGGGATCGGATACCGACCAACAAGACCCGGACCGTCACCGATTTCATCGACAGCCATTCTTACTTCGACGTCGTGGAAGCCTATACACCCGACAAGAGCATTACGCAAAAAAGCATGCTCGAAGCGCCACTCGATATTCTGGCGTTACGCCTGGCGGCCACCAGGCAGGCGAACAAACCGTTCACTGCCAGCGAGTACGGCCAGGTCTTCTGGAATCAATATCGCTATGAGGCCTCCATTACCACGCCTGCCATTGCAGCCTTGCAAGGCTGGGACTACCTCTGCATGCACTCCGAAGGCCCTGTTGACCTGAGCTTCGATCAGCCTGGAATTCTGCGCAAGCAAGGAATCAACCCCTATGAAGCAGGTATCGATCCGGTATTGCGCGCTGGTGAAACCCTGTCGGCACTGCTGTTTCTGCGTGGGGATGTCAAGCCATCTCCGAATCGCGCAACCATTATCTATCCATCGCCGGAAGGGGAACAAAAGCATGATGCTGGTAATGCTGTATCTCCCGACCTACGGCTGTTGGGGCTGCTGACCGCAATCGAAATCAGCCATGGCGAGCCAGCCACCAGCGTGACTGGCAAGAGTGTCAGTTTTGCCCCTGGCCTCAACGCCAGCTGGACTGACAACATCACCGCCAATATCACAAAATTGACAAATCTTAAGATTTTGAGCGCATCGAATATCACAAACAGCAGTACGCAACAGTATCAAAGCGACACGGGGGAACTGGCGCTCAATGCCACTGCCAGGCGCTTTACGATACGGGCCGAGCGCACGGAAGCCATCTCGGTTGCCGCCCCCATCAGCGACTACAACATGCGCGTACTGCGGATTAAAAACATCGATGGTCCGGCCTTGTTTTCCGCCAGTACGCTCGATGACGGAAATCTGGCTGTCAGCAAAAAAATCCTGTTCATTCTCGCCACCGATGCGCTCAATACCGGCATGACTTTCACGAATGCCAATCGTACGACACTGAAGTCCAAGGGGCAGTTGCCGGTCACTGTGCGTCAAGGCAAGGTGACCACTTCGGTACGCCTCGAACACAAGGCAGCCATGCGCCTGGTCGCGCTGGACCTGAAGGGGAATCGCCGCGATGAAATTCCCATCACCAGCATCGACACGTCGAACGGGAAGGAATGGAGCATGACTCTGGACAATATCGCGCCCTCATTTGGCCCCACCACTTTCTTCCTGCTGGAAGAGCAGCCGGCCATTTAAAACAAACGGCCTTTAACCAAGGCAATAAAAAACGGCGCGTATTGCTCATGCAATCCGCGCCGTTTCCCTTTTCAGCACACCAGTCATTGCCGGTGTGTCTATTTATGCACGCCAGTCTTTGCCGGCGTGTTTCTCCCCCACACTAAACCTTTGTACTGACCTTTCAGGCAGCCAGGCGTTTTTCCAATGCTGCCTTGTTGTCCGCGAGTTCCTGCGGCAGATGATACGCCAGCTTTTCAAACAGTTCCGTATGCAATTTCAATTCTTCCACCCACGCGGCCTTGTCGATCGAGGTGATGGTGTCGAATTGCTCTTGCGTAAACGGCAGGCCGTCCCAGTTCAGGTCGCCGTATTCCGGCGTGGTGCCGAACAGGTTTTCCACGCCGCCGGTCTTGCCTTCGATACGTTCCAGCATCCACTTCAGCACGCGCATATTGTCGCCAAAGCCAGGCCAGACGAACTTGCCGGCTTCGTCGGTACGGAACCAGTTGACGCAGTAGATCTTCGGCAGCGCGGCCGGATTGACCTTGCCCACTTTCACGCCCATGTCCAGCCAGTGCTGGAAATAATCGCTCATGTTATAGCCGATAAACGGCAGCATGGCAAATGGATCGCGGCGTACCACGCCCATCTGGCCAACGGCAGCGGCAGTGGTTTCGGAACCCATGGTGGCGGCCATGTAGACGCCTTCGACCCAGTTGCGCGCTTCCGTCACCAAAGGCACGGTGGTCGAGCGACGCCCGCCAAAGATGAAGGCCGAGATCGGCACGCCGGCCGGATCGTCCCAGGCGGCGTCGATGACCGGGTTTTGCGTTGCGGCAACCGTAAAACGCGCGTTCGGGTGGGCCGCCTTGGTGCCCGACTCCGGCGTCCAGTCCTTGCCCTGCCAGTCGATCAGGTGGCTCGGCGCCTCTTTCGTCAGACCTTCCCACCAGACGTCGCCATCGTCGGTCAGCGCGACGTTGGTGAAGATGGTGTTTTCACGCATCGAGGCCATGCAGTTGAAATTGGTTTTTTCGTTGGTGCCCGGCGCCACGCCGAAGTAGCCCGCTTCCGGGTTGATCGCATACAGGCGGCCATCGGCACCGGGCTTGATCCAGGCGATATCGTCGCCGATGGTGGTCACTTTCCAGCCGTTGAAACTGGCCGGTGGAATCAGCATGGCGAAGTTGGTCTTGCCGCAGGCCGACGGGAAGGCCGCCGCCACGTAATGCTTCTTGCCTTCCGGCGACTCGACACCCAGGATCAGCATGTGTTCGGCCAGCCAGCCCGGTGCGTCTGCCGAGGCTTGCGCTTCCTGGTAGCCCATGTTCGAGGCGATGCGCAAGGCAAAGCATTTCTTGCCCAGCAAGGCGTTGCCGCCATAGCCGGAACCGTAGGACCAGATTTCGCGCGTTTCCGGGAAATGCACGATGTATTTGGTGCTGTTGCAAGGCCATTTGACGTCGGCCTGGCCGGCGGCCAGCGGCGCGCCCACGCTGTGCACGCACGGCACGAACTCGCCATCGGTGCCCAGCACGTCGTAGACGGCGCGGCCCATGCGGGTCATGATTTTCATGTTGACGGCGACATACGGCGAATCGGACAGTTCCACGCCGATATGCGCGATCGGCGAACCGAGCGGGCCCATCGAGAACGGCACGACGTACATGGTACGGCCCTGCATGCAGCCGTCGAACAGGCCGTTCAGGGTGTGGCGCATCTCGCCCGGTTCGGTCCAGTTATTGGTCGGGCCGGCCGCTTCCCTGGTGGCCGAGCAGATATAGGTGCGGTCTTCGACACGCGCCACGTCGCTCGGGTCCGAGCAGGCCAGGTAGGAATTCGGACGCTTGTCGGCGTTCAGTTTTTTCATGGTGCCGCTGGCCACCATCTCGGCACACAGGCGTTCGTACTCTTCCTGCGAACCATCGCACCAGTAGATGCGCTCGGGCTTGGTCAGCGCGGCGATCTCCGCCACCCAGTTGATCAGTTTCTGTTGTTTAATATAAGCTGGGACGTTGAGTGTCGCAACGCCACCCATGACGGGCTGATTCATATTACCTCCAATACCAATTAAGAATTCTGGTCGTACGGGCAGTTGCGGTCTGCTGCAGCGGTAGGGTCACGCTGGCAGGCTGTGGTATCTGCCGGCCGCGGCGCAAGGCGCCAGCGGCTGGTATGCGCGCCTGGACTGCGCGTCATGTCATCAGGAAGCTGCAAAGTGTCGGCGATTGTACACCCTGAAAACCGCTATTCTCGCAAAAATGTAGGAGAATAGCTTGACTAATGTAGTAGGCTATTCAGCATTTGCCGGATCATGTTATTTCCCTACCAAATTCATCACAAGATCGCCCATCTCCCATGAAAATTGCCATACTCGATGATTATCAGGACGCCGTGCGCGGTCTCGATTGTTTCAAATTAATTGATGGGCACGATGTGAAAGTGTTCAACAACACGGCGCGCGGTCTGGGCCAGCTGGCGATCCGGCTGGCGCCGTTCGATGCGCTGGTATTGATACGCGAGCGCAGCAGTTTCAACCGGGCGCTGCTGTCGAAACTGCCCAATCTGAAGTTGCTGTCGCAGACCGGCAAGGCGGGCAGCCATATCGACGCGGCGGCCGCTACCGAACTGGGCATTGCGATTGCCGAAGGCCTCGGCTCGCCCACGGCGCCGGCCGAACTGGCGTGGACCCTGATCATGGCGGCCCGGCGCAAGATCGTGCCGTACGCACAGCATCTGCAAGAAGGCCTGTGGCAGACGGCCTCGATCGAACCGGCTTTGAATACCCTGGGCACCACGCTGAAAGGACGCACGCTGGCGATCTGGGGCTATGGCAGGATCGGCCAGCTGGTGGCCGGCTACGGCCGCGCCTTCGGCATGCGGGTGCTGGTATGGGGCAGCCCAGCGAGCCGCGCCGCGGCAGTGGCAGCCGGCGATACGGCAGCGCAGTCGCGCGAGGAATTTTTTGCCCAGGCTGATGTGCTGAGCCTGCACCTGCGCCTGGCCGACGCCACCCGCGGCATCGTCACGGCAGACGACCTGGCGCGCATGCGGCCCACCGCCCTGTTCGTCAATACCAGCCGCGCCGAGCTGGTGGCCACGGGCGCGCTGGAAGCGGCGCTGCAGCAGGGCCATCCCGGTGCGGCCGCGCTCGATGTGTTTACCGAGGAACCGTTGCCGCCGGCTTCGCCGCTGCTGCAGCTGCCGAACGTGCTGGCCACGCCGCACCTGGGCTATGTCGAGCGCGACAGCTATGAGCTGTATTTCGGCCATGCCTTGCAGAATATCGTTGATTTTGCACAAGGGCAATGCACGCGCCTGCTCAATCCCGAGGTGCTGGCGCATGCACGCCAGCAGGCATTCAGGAGCGTTGAAAACCCTTGATCAGGTCGGGCTCGCCCGTCAGGCTGAGCGGTGGCAGAGGCAGCACGTGGGGCCGCGCCCACAGGCCGTTCCAGCCCGGCGGCCAGGCGATGGCCGGGCCGGTATAGGCCGGCAGCCCGGCGCGCACGGCCACCACCGGCACCGGCGGCATTTCCGGCAAGGGCGCACCGGGTTCACGCGGCATGTCCAGGCTGTACATGTAGTTGGGCAGCAAAGCGTCGCAGACCTGCGCAAACCAGGCCGTGTGGTCTTCGTCGCGGCCCAGCGCCTGCGCCAGCCCCTGCGGATCGAAGCGCGCCAGCGCGTCGACCAGCTCGGCCGTGGTGGCGCCCGGGGTATCGCCCCAGCCCATCACCGGATTGACGTTGTAGTCGGCGCCGGAGCCATACCAGCCTTCGCGCCAGGGGCGCTGCAGCCAGTCGCGCGGTCCGGCAAACAGATGCCAGCGCCAGTGCAGGCCGGACGGCTTGGGCCAGGAATACAAATACAATTTTTGATAGCCGGCGCGATGCAGCTCGCGCACCATGGCCATCAGGCGCGCATGCGGCATGCGGTCCGGCGGCGCGCGGCGAAAGCGGATCGCTTCGCCGTCGGCAAACTGCACGTCATCGGTCGACAGGTTCAGGTCCAGCGTGCGCGATTCGCTGCCAAAGCGCGCGGCGATCCAGCCCGTCAGCAGGTTGACGGACGTGATCACGCCGTAACCGCGGTGGCGGTGGAAGATGACGGTGCCGGGAGCAAGCGCTTTCATGGGGAATAGTCAGAAGCAGGCTGGAACAAGGAGTCAAGTGTACTCACAGATGGCCGAATTTTCCAGCTATGCCAACAAGCATCGCTCGCATCGGCGCCATCATTCACGCTATCATGCGCGTCATTCTCCACTGACATCGTGACCACACCATGACCTTGCGCATCCTCGCCACCGGCGGCACTTTCGACAAGCACTACAACGAATTGAACGGCACCCTGGGTTTTTCCGACAGTCATTTGCCGGCCGCCATCGCGCGCGCGCGCATGACGGCACCGGTGGCGCTGGAGCAACTGCCACTGCTCGACTCGCTCGACATGCAGGATGCCGACCGCCAGCGCGTGCTCGCCTCGTGCCGCGCCGCGCACGAAAAAGCCATTGTCATCATCCACGGCACCGACACCATGCGCGAAACGGCGCAGGTGCTGGGCGCGGCGCAATTGCAGCAGACCATTATCCTGACGGGCGCCATGATTCCGTATGAGATCGCCAACTCCGACGCGCTGTTCAACCTGGGCTTTGCCTGCGGCGTGGCGCAGGCCTTGCCGGCTGGCGTGTACGTGGCGATGAACGGTCAGATCTTTGCCTGGGACAACGTGCAAAAGAACCGCGCCGCCGGCGTGTTCCAGCCTTTGTAAAGTTACACGGCGCAAGCGCCGCATGTCATCGTCAAAAGCCCGCGTTTGCGGGCTTTTTTTACGCCTGCCGAAAATTTTGCATTATCAGTAAAACTGACAAATTATTATTGGCGAAAACCCTAGTTGCCAAGAGATTCAGATTTTTGTTGTAAAAAAACGCCAGTAATAATTTGTTACATCAGTAATTTTATGGAATAAAAATTTCCTATTTAACATTTCATTCAAACATTCTTCAGTATCCGCAATTTATTGCCAAATCCAACATGGTTGAGTTCCATTTTTTATTGCTGAGACGACATAATGTTCGTCACGACAAGCAAAAAGTGCATTTATAACAATATTGCGCAATAGGGTTTCCTGTTTTCGACAGAACGCCTCCTGTGCATGGCATCACTGACACGCTATCCGCTGGCAGTGCCGATGTTCATGTGCCGCTTGTCGTTATTAAAACTACTACGGAGTAATTGTTATAATGGCATTTCAAGAAAAAATCGGCGTACGCAGCGTACGCCTGGCCCTGACCGTTCTGGCAGGTAGCGCACTGTTCACCGGCCAGGCAATGGCGCAGGAACAGGAAGCCATCCAGAAAGTCGAAATCACCGGCTCGAGTATCAAACGTATCGCTGTCGAAGGCGCACTGCCAGTGCAGCGCCTGACGCAGGAAGCCATCGCCAAATCGGGCGCCACCTCCGTGGCCGAACTGATCCAGGCATTGCCAGCCATGCAAGGCTTCACCATCGGCGCCGTGGCTGCCGGTTCGAATTCGGGCGGCAATACCAGTGCATCGCTGCACGGTATCGGCGAGACCTACACCCTGGTACTGTTGAACGGCCGCCGTATCGCGCCACAAGGTTCCGGCACCACGGTCAACCTGAACGCCATTCCAATGAGCGCCGTCGAGCGCGTCGAGATCCTGACCGATGGCGCTTCGGCCCTGTACGGCTCGGACGCGATTGCCGGCGTACTGAACTTCATCCTGAAGAAAAATGTCCAGGGCGTGACTCTGGAAGCGACCTACGGTGGTCCGGAAGACAAGGGCGGCAACGCCTGGAATACCAACGTCACCGCCGGCTTCGGCGACCTGGACGAAGACCGCTACAACGTGTTGATTTCCTACCGTCATGACGAACAGGAAAAACTGCGCGCAACCGACCGCTCGTTTGCCGATACCTCGTATCTGAAATTCAAGCGCAACGGCAACAACTACATCTGGGACCGTACCAGCACCTCGGCATCGCCAGCTGGCGCCACCGTCGCCTATAACAATCCAAACAGCGCATCGAGCGCGTTTACGCCTTACCTGCTGAAGAACGGCGCCTGCCCTACCGATTCGTATGTGACCACCAGCAATGCACGCGCATGCGGCTTTGACACTGGCTCGACCGTGGAAATCGTTCCGCAATCGAAACGCGACAGCATCTTCTCGCGCGGCACCTACAAGCTGAACGACAATATGAACGCGTTCGCTGAAGTGGCCTACTCGCGCTACGACCTGACCGCGCGTATTGCGGCCAATCCAGTGCCGATTTCGATCGCCCAGAACAGCGCGCTGTACACCACCTATGTAGCGCCTTACCTGACGCCGGCACAACGCAACGACATCAAATCGATCACGGCCAACTACCGCACCACCGATTTTGGTCTGCGCGCCAGCAACACCATCACCGAAACCAAGCACGTGGTATTGGGCATGGAAGGTGAAATCGGCGCCTGGAACTTCGAGAGCGGCCTGACCTGGTCGCAAAACTCGATCGATGAGCGCTACACCGGTGGCTATGCCAAGAACCAGGCATTCAAGGATATCATCGCCAATCCTGAATTCGATCCGTTTGCCACCACCCAGAAACCTTCGGTGCAATCGCAAATCGCCAATGCCCAGTTCATCGGTTCGATCCGTACCGCCTCGACCACCATGCGTGGCGTCGACACGCACGGTTCGCGTGAACTGTTCGACCTGCCAGGCGGCAAGGCCAGCGTCGGCGTGGGCGGCGACTACCGTACCTACCGCTATGAGCAGTCGCCTAGCAGCGGCGCCACCAGTGCCGACATCTACAACTTCAACACCTCGCCTGCCTACGACCTGAGCCGTGATACCTACGGTGCCTTCGTCGAATTGCTCGCTCCGCTGACCAAGTCGTTTGAACTGACGGCCGGTGGCCGCTACGATGCCGTCAAAGCCATCGACAACAAACTGACGAACCAGACCATCGGCAGCAAAGACAGCGCCAATACGTACAAGGTATCGGCACGCTGGCAGCCAGTACAAACCGTGCTGATCCGTGGCTCCTACGGCACCGGTTTCAAGGCCCCTAGCATGCTGGACATCGCCCAGCCACTGGTCAATGCCGGCTTTACCGCGAAAAAATTCGATTGCCCGTACCCAGGCACCGCACTGTGCCGTTCGGAAGCGACGCAGTACAACGAAGTATCGCAAGGCAATCCTGACCTGAAGTCGGAAAAATCGAAGCAGTTCACCCTGGGCTTCCGTATCGAGCCTAGCGCGGCCTTCTCGTTTGGCGCTGATCTGTGGGATGTGAAACTGACCAATGCCGTATCGGAAATCACCGAAGAGCAGGCATTTGCCGATCCGGTCAAATACGCGACCAGCTTCACGACCTACACCGAGCCATCGACCGGCAATACGTACTACGCGTTCAAATCGTTGCAAGTGAACATCGGCAAGAAGGAATACCGTGGTATCGACTGGGATATGTCGGCCAACCACAAGTTTGACTTCGGCAAGCTGACCGCTCAACTGAGTGGCACCCACATGCTGCATGCGAACTACACGGTACCAGGCAGCGACAACGTCTACACCAGCAACATGAACTTCTTTGGCAGCACCAATGAAGTGACGTTCCGCAACCTGATCAAGCTGACCACGACGCTCGATACCGGCCGTCTGAGCAACACCATGACCATCAACTACCGCAACGGCTACACCGATGCGGCAGCGTCGGTACGCAACGTCGATACGGGCAAAAACGAAACGCTGCGCCTGGAAGTACCGTCGTACACCACGGTCGACTGGCAAGCACGCTTCGCCTTTGACAAGCAGACCACGATCCGCGCAGGTATCAAAAACCTGTTCGACCGTGCGCCACCGCTGTCGCTGCGCGCTTCGTCGGGCCACCAGATCGGTTTCGATCCACGCTACGCCGATCCAATGATGCGTTCGTTCTACATCACCGGCAACTACAAGTTCTAATCCTGAGCTAGTCAGTTAGTCCTGCGAAAGCGCCCTGCACTTCACCGTGCAGGGCGCTTTTTTCATGGCCGTGGCCAAGCTGCAGGCGAAAAAAAAGAGCCGCAAGCGGCTCTTTTTTTTGACTACAGCAAGCTTACGCTTTGGCTTCGCCGCCCAAGGCTTCGACCACATCGGCCATCAGTTTGCTCAGCTCGCCCGTCATCAGCATCATGTCGCCATCGAAACGCTCTTCGTCGTTCTTCGTGCTCGATTCGGTTTCCTTGATCACGTCGAGCGGCTTGATGCTCTTGATCGCCAGCGACTCGGTCAGCACGAACGAGATCTTGTCGTTCCACGTCATGGCCAGGCGCGTGCACTGCTTGCCGGCCGCGATATGGCGGCGCACGTCGTCCGCCTCCAGCGTGTGGCGCACATAGCGCACCGTGGCCTTGCTCTCGCCGGTGGCGCGCAATTCCGTATCCATGTCGACCGTGAAGCCGGCGGGCGCATCGTCGGCCTGCAGCCATTCCGTCATCACCGCCACCGGTGAGCGCTGCACGCGCAGGCTTTCCAGCGGCAATTTGTCGACGGCTTTGAGCAGCAGCTTGATCACTTCGTCGGCTTTCGCCGGGCTGGCCGCATCGATCACCAGCCAGCCGTTGACCGGATCGATCCAGGTCCAGACGTTGCTGCGAATGCTGAAGGCGCGCGGCAGCAGTTCGTCGGCCACGCGCTCTTTGAGTTCTTTCATGGCTTTCTTGCCCGGCGCAAAGCCTTGCGCTTCTTCCATTTCAGCCGCGCGCGCTTTCGCCACCTGGTTGATGACGGTTGCCGGCAGCAGTTTCTTTTCGGTGCCCAGCAGGATCAGCATCTGCTGGTTGACCACGTGCACCAGGCCGCCGTTCGGGCGTGGCGTATCCCAGCCCTGGCGCATCAGGTCCATGCTGGTGGCCGGCGTAAATTTATTCGAGGACAGCGCCTCTTCCAGTTGTTCTGGCGTATAGGCCCATGGTGCGGGCAGGCGGTAAATCTGAAGATTCTTGAACCACATAGTTTTTGTCTTCCGGTTGTTTCGTTAGTACCAATAGGACGCCATTCTACACTTTCGACCCGGTGCTGCGGCCAAACGGGAGTCCGGTGTTTTGCTTGCTTTATTGCCGGTATTGCAGGTGATTTGCTGCTACAGGGCAGGGAACAACTCGGCCTGGGCCGGCGCCTGCCGCGTTGCCACGGACGGATCGCACAGGGTCGAAATGCGCACCCCCAGCAGGCGGATTTTCTTCTCGAACGGCACCCGCCGCAGGCAGTCGCGCGTGGCGCGCAGGATCGCCGCCGCGTCCGCCGTGGCGCTGGGCAGGGTGATGTCGCGCGTGACGGTGCTGAAGTCTTCGAAACGCAACTTGATGCCCACCGTGCGCCCGGCCAGCGCGTGCTTGTCCAGGTCGCCCGCCACCCGCGTGCACAAGCTTTCCAGTTTTTCCGACAGCAGCGCCCGGTCGCGCACCACCTGCAGGTCGCGCTCGAAGGTGGTTTCGCGGCTGACCGACTTGGTTTCGCGGCTGGTCTGCACCGGCCGGTCATCGATGCCCAGCGCCGCCTGGTGCAGCCAGCCCGTATACAAATCGCCGAACTGCGTGCGCAGCATGGCCAGATCGGCCTGCGCCAGCTCGCCGATGGTGACGATGCCCATCGCTTCGAGCTTGGCGGTGGCTTTCGGGCCGATGCCGTTGATCTTTTTGGCCGGCAAAGGCCACACGCGGGTGGCGATATCGTCTGGATGCAAAATGGTCAGTCCGTCCGGCTTTTCCAGGTCGGAACAGATTTTTGCCAGCAATTTGTTGGGCGCCAGGCCAATCGAGCACGACAGCCCGGTGGCGTCGAACACGGCCGCTTTCAGTTTTGCCGCAAATGCGGGCGCATCCTCGCCGTGTTCCGTCAGGTCGATATAGATTTCATCGATGCCGACGTTCTGGATCACCGGCGCCAGATTCGCCACCGCCTGCTTGAAGCGGGCCGAATACTCGCGGTAGGCCTCGAAATCGGCCGGCAGCAAAATGCTGTCGGGCGCCAGCTTGGCCGCCTTCATGATGCCCATCGCCGAAAACACGCCAAACGCCCGCGCCGCATAGGTGGAGGTGGTGACCACGCCGCGCCCCACATAGTCGCGCATGCGGGCGAACTGGCGCGTGCCGTCCGGCAGCAAGACCGGCTGCTGCAGCCGGCCACCGCCAATCACCACCGCTTCGCCGCGCAGCTCGGGATACTTCAGCAATTCGACGGACGCAAAAAAGGCGTCCATGTCGAGATGGGCGATCCAGCGGCGTGCGGCGGGCATGTCAGGCGGCAGGGGAGCAGATGCGGTCAAGGACACCTCGCGGTGGTTGGGCTGCCGGAACAAGGCCACGGCAGGATACTGGTCATGCATACAGTATTACCCGAATCCACGATTATGGCAAGTTTGGCGCGCCAGCATGATCATCGGTTGCATTTCTGAGTAGCAAGAATAGAATCTTGGCACAACACTACAAAGGAGTTGCCTTGTCTATCGCCCATCACGCTGTTCGCTGGTCCGCCTGGTCATCCATCTTGCCGGCCCTGCTGCTGTCCACCTTGTCACCGCTTGCCATGGCGGCCGAGGCAGCCGCCCCCGTCGCTCCCATCGCCGCCAAAACGGCCTGGCAGGAAACGCGCCACGGCACCGTCGTCACCGACGACTACCGCTGGCTGCAAAAAAAGACCGATCCGGCCGTGATCGATTACCTGAATGCGGAAAACGCGTATACAGCCGCCGTGACCGCGCCGATCCAGCCGCTGGCCGACAAGCTGTTTGGCGAGATCAAGGGCCGCATGCAGGAAGTCGACCTGTCGGTGCCGGTACGGATGGGCAACTTCTACTATTACACGCGCACGGAGGCGGGCAAGCAATACCCGATCAACTGCCGCCGCCCGGTCGGCGCCAAGGGCGCGTATGATGCGCAGGCGGTGGAGGAAATCCTGCTGGACCAGAACCGGCTGGCCGACGGCCATGCTTTTTTTTCCGTGCGCGCATTTGCCGTCAGCCCGAACGAACAACTGCTGGCCTATACCACCGACACCACCGGTTTTCGCCAGTACGAGCTGCACATCAAGGACCTGAAAACGGGCAAGCTGCTGACAGACACCATGGCGCGCGTCACGTCGCTGGCCTGGGCCGCGAACAACGCCACCCTGATGCTGGCGCAGGAAGACGCCACCACCAAGCGCTCGGACCGCCTGTTCCGTTTGAACCTGGGCGGCGCGCCCGAGCAGGTGTATCACGAGCCGGTCGAACAATTTGCCATCGGCATCAACCGCACGCGCGACAAGCAATTTTTTGTACTCGAGTCGCGCAGCACCGACACCAGCGAAGTGCTGCTGCTGCCGACCAATAAACCGGACGGCACGTTCGCACCGGTGCTGAAACGCGAAAAGGGCCACCGCTACAGCGTCGAGCACCGCGCCGGCCAGCTGTATATCCTGACCAATAAAGACGCCAAGAATTTCCGCATTGTCAGCGTGCCGTTGAGCGCGCCGCAAGCGAAGAACTGGCGCCCATTGGTGCCGCACAACAACGACGCCGTCATCAAGTCGGTCGATGTGTTCCAGGATTACCTGGTGGTGATGGAAAAAGCGCGCGCGCTGAACCGTGCCCGCATCTACGATTTCCACAGCAAGCAGTGGAAGACGGTACAGTTCGACGACCCGGTCTACCTGGCCGGCGCGGCCGGCACGCCGGAATTTAACGCCACGCAGTTTCGCATGTCGTACCAGTCGCCCGTCACGCCGCCGACCGTGATCGACGTCAGCATGCAGGATGGCCAGCGCACGGTGCTGAAACAGCAGGAAATCGTCGGCGGCTACGACGCCAGCCGCTATGCCACCGAGCGTTTGTGGGTGACCGCGCGCGACGGCGTGAAGGTGCCGCTGTGGATCGTCTACAAGAAGGGCGTCAAGCGCGACGGCAAGGCGCCGCTGCTGCTGTACTCGTACGGTTCCTACGGCATCTCGACGGAAGCGGGCTTTGCCATCAGCCGCATCAGCCTGCTTGAGCGCGGCGTCGTGTATGTCCAGGCCCATATCCGCGGCGGCACCGACATGGGCGAAGCGTGGCATGAGGACGGCATGCTGATGAAGAAGAAAAACACCTTCAATGACTTTATCGACAGCGCCGACTACCTGGTGCGCGAAAAATGGACCAGCCCGAACCGGTTGATCATCCAGGGCGGCAGCGCCGGCGGCCTGCTGATGGGCGCGGTCGTCAATATGCGCCCGGAACTGTTCCACGCGGTGCACGCGGCGGTGCCGTTCGTCGACGTGATGAACACCATGATGGACGCCAGCCTGCCATTGACCACCGGCGAATACCTGGAATGGGGCGACCCGAACCAGAAGGCGGCCTACGACTACATGCTCAGCTACTCGCCGTACGACAATATCGCCCGCAAAGCCTATCCGTCGATGCTGGTGACCACCGGCCTGAACGACAGCCAGGTGATGTACTGGGAGCCGGCCAAGTATGTGGCCAAGCTGCGCGCGTACAAGACGGACAATAATCCGCTGCTGCTGAAAACCAATATGGGCGCCGGCCATGGCGGCGCTTCCGGGCGCTACGATGCAATCAAGGAGAATGCCTTCAATACCGCATGGATGCTCTCGCAGTGGAATATCAGCGAATAATTTTGAAAAACCCCTTGCAACAGGATTTTTGCCATCCTATAATAGCGCCTCTTCCAGACGTGGTGACAAACGTCGGGATGGTTTTCTGAGACAAGCAAGCTTTGGGTGCTTAGCTCAGTTGGTAGAGCGGCGCCCTTACAAGGCGTAGGTCGGGAGTT